>CANCKZ010000118.1 GCA_947378695.1 Rickettsiales bacterium | reverse complement strand
AGGTTGTTCTTGTTGCGGGCTGGCTTCCCTCCTCAATAATTTCAACATTATGCCCATTTTTTGCAAGGAAATATGCGGTTAAAACTCCATTTATACCAGCACCGATAATTAAGATTTTCATTTTATTTTGAAAAAAGCGTTACTGCTTTCTGTGCAATATCAGTAAGTGTATATACAGTGCAAACGCAACCGCCATAAGTGTTTGTAAATTCAACAATGTTATTCCAAAGCGATGTTACCGAATCCCTCAATTCCTTGTATTCCTCTATTGTAAAGACGGGGGTGATGATTGCACAAAGATTAAACTCTATATATTTTGGTGCGATTTTATCAAAATTATTCAGCAATATATCAATTCTATCCAAGTTTAGCAATATAAAACTGTAAACATAGTCGTCCACCTTGTTAAGTTGAAGGAATTCGTTTTTCAGCGATGCAACTTCGCCTTTTATTTTCTCAATTTGCTCGTCGTAGCCATTTTTTGGAAAGCTTTTTTGAAATGGACGAGCTGCAAAGCTCAAATTAGTGAGACTGTCTTTTGGAAATTGTTTTTTATAAACATCTTCATACAGTACGCGGTCAATATTTGATTGACTGATTAAAAATCTTTTAGCATTTGCATTTTCAACCATTGCTGAATTGATACTATGAATCAACGGTGTTTTGCTATAATCTGGTATTGATAAGTTTATAATATTATCATTTAAGTATTTTTTAAAATTGGGAACAGTGTTCAAGATTTGCTCGCTAGTAAAATTATTACTAAGCATTTCACTTTCGCAGTTGTCAATTTCTTGAAAAATATATGGTTTTAAGTAGTTTAAATCGTCGTCGCTTTCAATCTTGAAAACTTTTTTCAGCAGTGCTTGCCCCAAAATATTGTTTTCACCATCAAGATTATTTTTTATCTGCGTGAATATATTACAAACCCTAACAATGCTGCTCATAGCGAAAATTAAACAAACTTATGCTTTACAAGTGTCAACATTTCACAAAGTCAAATTAATATTCATAAAATTCTTGACAAATAAAAAACAAACTCCATTTGTATTGCAAAGTTAAATAACATTTGATATGAAACACGGCGTAAATCACAGTAAATTTGGCAGAGACAGAGACCAACGCAAAGCACTTTTTCGTGCTTTAATAACATCTTTATGCGAACACGGCAGAATTGAGACTACTCTTCCAAAAGCAAAAGCTATTAAACCAATGGCTGAAAAACTTCTTACAAAAGCTAAGAAGGATAACCTTGCTGCAATCAGAGCAGTAGCATCTTTTGTCTACACAGAAACAGCACGCAAAAACCTTTTTGCATTTGCAGAAGCTGCGAAATCAAGAAACGGTGGTTACCTTAGAATTTACCACAAAGGTCCTCGTCTAAGTGATGCTAGTCAAATGGCAATCATTGAATTCGTTGACAAAGCTGAGACAGCAAAATCATAATTATTCTTCTAAATTATGAAGGGTGGTGATCTTCTTTTTGGGTTTAAAACCAAATTTTGGATATCCTCCCTCATAGTTTTAGCACTATCGTGGATTTTCCTCAGAAAAATCGGCTCAATGGTTCTACTTCCATTCGGGTTTGCCGCAGTAACCGCATATATTTGCAACACATTCGTTGAAAATATTGCATCGAAGTACAAAGTCTCAAAATCCCTGCTATCATTCGCAATAGTCTTTGCAATATTCTTCACGCTCATAACATTCTTCGTCCTGTTCATACCCGTAGCCGTTCGAAACCTTCTCACGATATCCCAAATTCTCCCAGAACTCATAAGCGTTTTCCAAGAGCGATTCCTCATATATATCCCAGCAAACATCAACGCCGCCATTGCCGAAAGTTACTCGCAAATGCACGAAATGATACCGTCCCTTGGGCAGAAAGTTTTCACAGAATTTGCCAGCATATCCTCAATTCTTGCACAAACATTCAGCTTTTTCGTCATAACACCAATCATCACATTCTACATGATCAAAGACTGGAAATCCATAAACGCACAAATTTTGTCGCTAATACCAACGCAACATCGCCACTCTTTCACCACAATTCGCACGGAAATTCGCCTCCGCCTTGCTGGATATATCTCCGGTCAAATCAACATAATCCTTTTCCTTGCATCGTTTTATGGCATAGCACTAAGTGCAATCAACCTGCAATTTGGCTTCACAATTGGAATTTTAACAGGGCTTGCGTCCGTCATTCCGTATGCTGGCTTAACCTGCGGTTTCATAGTTGCAATACTAGTCGCATTCTTGAAAGGTCACACATTATTCTACCTTTGCGTGGTTGGCTCGGTTTTCATCGCAGGGCAAATTATCGAGGGCAGCTTCCTCACGCCAAAACTTATGTCGGACAAAATCCAAATTCACCCGCTGTGGATAATCTTCGGATTCCTAGTTTCGGGCGTGCTTTTTGGTTTTTTTGGTGTCCTCTTCGCCCTGCCACTTACCGCCATCGCAAGCGTTTTGATAAAATTCTACATAAAGAATTATTACAAAAAATATTGTGTATAAACTTTTATTGCTTGGAATTATTCTAACTTTTGCCTGCAAACAAAAGGAAAAATCTGCGGAATTTTACTACGAGAAAGGTCTTAATGCGGCAAAAAAATACAACTACCAATCGTGCATTTTCAACATGGATAAAGTTGACGAAGTTGCACCCTATTCGCAGGAATCCAAAAATGCCTCGCCAATATTGATATTTTGCCACTATGCGATCAAAGATTTTGAATCAATGCACAGTGAGATTGACAGTTTTGAAACGGTTCACCCAACAAGCCCACAACTGCCTTATTTATACTACCTCAAAACGCTTTCATACTATAAAATCTTCAAAAACCATAAAAAATCGACGCAAGTTGTGGAATCCCTCAAAAATGGTATTGATAAAGTTGATGAAATTGATAATTCGGCGGAATACTCACGAAATCTTAACGCACTTTTGCCATTTATTGAGCAAGTTCACGATAAAAACGCCCTATACATCGCCAATCAATATGCGGTTTCCGGCAATTTTATCT
>CANCKZ010000117.1 GCA_947378695.1 Rickettsiales bacterium | reverse complement strand
TGGGTTCGTTCTTGGTGAAATACGGATACTCCACCCTAATTTCAATTTCCCTTGGGCTTTCGATTGCCTCCCTTTGTGTTTTCACACTGTTTATGAGGGAAACTCCACGAACAAAAGCAGTTGATGAACCACATTCGTTTCGGGAAATTTTCACCGAAGGCAGAAGGGCGATTACCCACAACAAAAGAACCCTTTTCTTGGCGTCGGTTTCTCTGCTTTTTGGCTCGCTAGCTTTCACATTGGGGGATATGGCAGTCATAACATCAATGGAACTTGGCTGGTTGAAGGAAAATATTGCCAAAGTTTTTGGAATTAACACTCTGTTTGAAGCCGTGATTACTTACGCTTTCATTAAATTTTGTGGCAAAACAAAGGTGAAAACTGTGCAAATGCTTATGTTTGGCACTCTTATTTTAGCAATAACCGGCTTGTGTTTTGGCATGTGGTGGTCAATTTTTTGCTTGCTTCCGCTTTGGTGGGTGGAAAGATTGAAGGGAATAGTTATTGAACCAAAAATTCAGGACTCCATTCCCTCAACCTCCCGAGCAACCGCAACATCGTGCGTTTCAATGGCGTTTGGGGCGAATTATTGCGTGCTAATAATTGCCCTTGGGTTTGTTGCACAACATTTTTCATGGCACGCTGGATATGCTGCTATCGCAGGTTTTGAGTTGGTGGTGTTAGCGTTGATTTCCTTTTTGTTGGTGCGTTAGTGAGGAAATCAATTTCTTCCGCCTCTATTAAGGCTGTCAATTCTGCCTTTTAAGTAACCGATATCAGCTTTGATATCGCCAATTTTTGCTTCAAATTCCCGCCTTAATTCTCCAACCGCAACTTTAACACGCAAACTAACAAATGCGGCAAAAATGCCAACACAAAGGCTTAATATTTGAAGAATAAGGTTGATATCAATAATAAAAATTGTGGATTAAAATGTCTCGCTGGCATTTTGCGTGGTGCAATTGCCGTGAAGCACAAATGCGTATTCTGTTTTTGCTGTGCGTTTTGATGGCTCCCCAAGTTGCATTTGCAAATTCTTAAAACCACCTTGGTTGAAAGTGTTTTTCACCGATTGTTTCCATTTTAAAAAGCTTTCCACACGGGAAATATCCCTTTCGCTTCCAGCTTTAAATGTTTCGTAGAAATCGTCGGAACAATCATCGATAGCTTGAAATTTGACTTCCTTGGCAAAGTCTAATACATATAACGCCAAATCCATTTTTTCTTGAAAATCTTGCGATGTTATAAGTTCTTTTGAGTAAAGATTTTGAAGCAACTTCACCGCCTTGTTTGCTCTAATAACCATTGCACAAGCCCAAGATTCATTTGCAAAAACCCATGTATTTTTTTCCATAAATGTAATAAAACTGATATATAACTATATCACAATTTTTGATGCAATGCAAGGGTTTTTTTGGTGGGAACTACAACGCAAATGAAACGGCGTTTATTACTGATGCAATTTTGATAGCGTCTTGAATTTTTCCTTCGTCAAAGCCTTCGTTTTTTAACACGGATTCATGCGAATCAATACACATTCCGCAACCGTTAATTGATGAAACTGCCAAACACGAAAGTTCGAAATCAAGTTTTTCAATGCCGTGATTTGCAATAATTTGCATTCTTAAACCGGCGGACATCTTTTCGTAAGATTTATTTGAAGCAAGGTGTGTGAAGCGGTAGTAAATGTTGTTCATGCCCATAATTACTGCTGAACCTTTTGCTGCGTTGACCTCCTTTTCGTCAAGAACAAGTTTTGTGTTTTCTTCAATTGCGGAAATGATATCCTTGTTTTTTGTGACGATTGCACAAGCCAAAGAAACAATTGCAATTTGCTTTGGTGAAAGCTTCGAGCGTTCAGAATCAAGAACATTTTTCAGGTTAATTTTGATATCCTTTGCGTATTCTGGAAGGGCGGATAAAAGGAGTTCGAGAGTCATAAATATGGGGAAAAATTATGTGATTATAATATAAATTGCGAATATTATGTAAATTAGTATTATGCAAAAGACGGCGAAAGAGCCAGCATCTTTTGCGTATTTTATTAAATCATTTCGTTCTTTTGTAATTAAATCGCAAGTTTTTTCAATTGCGGAATTTAAGGATTCAACGGCAATAATTAGAAGGTTTATCGCACACAAAATTAAGAATTCTGTGAAATTTCCGAAAAATATAAAAATGGCAATGGAAATTATTGGTATAATGGTGAATTCTAGGAAAATCGATTTTTCATTTTTAAGGAGGAGCCTGCCACCGCTAAGGGAATATAGCAGGCTTTCCTTACATTTTTGGAAAATGTTTATCACTTTCACATTAAAGAGTAGCGTCTCCTTTTTTCCAGTTGCAAGGGCAAAGTTCGTCAGTTTGAAGGGCGTCCAAAACACGAAGGGTTTCGCTTGGGTTTCTTCCAACGCTAAGGTCGTTGATAGAAACATGGCGAACTATGCCTTGTGGGTCCACAATAAAAGTTGCACGGTTTGCAACGAATGCAGTTTTGTGCATAATTCCAAGGGCTTCCGTGAATTTGCCTCCAACATCGGCAAGCATTGGAATTGAGAGGTCTTTTAAGTCAACATTGTCTCTTTTCCAAGCAAGGTGAACGAATTCGTTGTCTGTGCTTGCACCGATAACTTGTGCGTCACGGTCGGCGAAATCACCACTTAATTTTGCAAATGCAGCAATTTCAGTTGGGCAAACGAATGTGAAATCTTTCGGCCAAAAGAAAAGAACAAGCCATTTACCTTTGTAAGTTTCGTTGTTGATTGTGAAAAATGCTTCCTCTGGTGAAGATGGGTACGCCCCTGCTTTAACGGCTTTTAGTGAAAATTGTGGTAAAGAATCGCCAATTGTAAGCATTCCGTGGTTGTGCTCGTGTGCGTGGCAAGCCATATATTTTAAAAAAGTTATACCCACTATATATGTCAACTTTTTTGAAATTCAAGGAAAACTTTTGCTTTAAATGTTTCTTGTAACTTCCACAAAAACTTCGCTTTCTGTTGTGATTATCCACAAAACCGCTTCCATAAATT
>CANCKZ010000116.1 GCA_947378695.1 Rickettsiales bacterium | reverse complement strand
AAAAAGCACTGAAATCACAAAGCCCGTAATAGTTCGAGACATCGAGGAAATCAAAATTGACAAAGGACTTTTCGAAACATTCATGATGAAGGAAATTTTCGAACAACCTGCTGTTGTCTTGAATTTGCTCAAACAAAATGTTGAGGGCAGAATTTCTGGCGGAAAAATTAAAATGAACACACCGGATGTTAAAAATTTCGAAAAAATTTCGATAATTGCCTGCGGAACTTCATATTTTGCCGGCTGTCTTGGAAAATATGCAATTGAGTCCTATTCCCAAATTCCCGTTACTGTTGAAATATCTTCCGAATTTCACAATAGGAAACAGTTTTTTTCAAAAAACACACTATACATTTTCGCCTCGCAATCTGGTGAAACTGCTGATACAATCGCCGCCCTTGAATGTGTGCAAAAGAACAAAACGGACTGCTCCAAAATTATGTCAATTTTGAACTACACGCAATCCACAATGGCACAAAAATCAGATTACATAATTGAATGCCTAGCAGGACCCGAAATCGGCGTAGCATCAACGAAGAATTTCATCGCACAAGCGGTAATTTTCTACCTTCTCGCCGCACAAAATTCGGATAAATCCAGCGAGATAATCGCCGAACTTGAACAAATTCCTTCAAAAATTGCCCATATTTTGGAAAGCGAGGCAATTGAAACCCAAATTCGCAAGGCAGTTTTGCAAATTATTGAGGCAAAAAAAGTAGTCTACACAGGCAGAACTTTCCTTTATCCAATTGCTTGCGAAGGTGCGTTGAAGCTTTCGGAACTGTCATATTTACTGGTGCAATCAATTGCATCTGGTGAATTTAAACACGGACCAATCGCAATAGTAGACGACAGCACGGTGGTGATTTCCCTTATGCACACTCAAAATTTGTTCCAAAAAACACTATCATCAAACGAGGAAATCGCCTCTCGAAATGGCGTTGTTATCACAATTTCTGACGATGCAAAATCCTCAATTTCAATCCCACAATCTAAGGATTTCGTGCATACCTATCCACTGTTGCTGACGGTTGTCGTTCAACTTTTAAGCTACTACACGGCACAAAGCCTTGGCAATGATATTGATAAACCACGCAATTTGGCAAAGTCCGTTACAGTTGAATAGGGTGTGGTGTTATAGTGCAATCGTTCTACTGTTCTAGTTCGCTATAACAAAAATAAAAAAGAAAAAAAATCTTTTTTCCAAAAATGAAAGAACCCTTGTGGGAATTGAGTTTCTTGTTTTTCTGAAAATCACGACCATCACTTTTGTTATAGCACACTATAACAAAAATCGGTTTTTTGCACACTTTTTGGCGGTAAAAAAAATGTTTTATCGCTTGTGCGTGGCATTTTTTTGAGTTGATTTCCAGTTAGTTTCAAGTTATTGTGCGTGAAAAGTTACTAAAATAATTGTGATTTCGCAACGCAAAATGTGGAAGCGAGTTTGTGTTTTTACGACCATTAAAATAATTGCTTGACAACTACAATATTGGTATTGTTGTTTGACAACGATTTTTTTATGAGCAAATGAACGCTTACATATCGCTTTTAATGTTTTTGCCGTTTATTGAGATAATAACCGGAACAATTGCACGCAAGCACAAAAAAATTCACGAAGGGGTAATTTGCCTGATTTCAATCGCAAGTTTAATAATTAGCATAAAACTTCCAATATCTTCCGATATTTACTTCATAGACTTTGGCATAATTAAGCTGAACTTTATGTGCGATATCTATGCTTATATTTTTGGAATATTGGTGAATATTGTGTGGATTTTAACCAACTTATATTCATATTCCTACACAACTTTAAGCGTGCATAAGCATAAAATTAACGATTTTTTCAAATATCTCTCCCTCTCAATTTTTGCGGTTTTTGGAATATGTTACGCAGGCGATTTAATTACGGTGATAATTTTTGCCACATTGTTGACACTCATAACAGCACCGCTGATAACCCAAAATGGAACAAAAGAGGCAATTCGCACAAGGAATCTTTATGTTATCACACACCTTGGCACAACGCTTTTATTTTTCATTCCTGCGGTTTTTCTTGTATGGCGTTACACTGGAAATGTTGCATTTACGCACAACAGTTTGCTTCAAAGCTTGGGAAACGACACACTTGGTGCAATAATTTTGATGCTTTTCATATTTGGTGTTTCAAAAAATTGTATAATCCCATTTCACAGCTGGATTATCCGCACAACAATTGCTCCAACGCCCGTCAGCAGTTTGCTTCATTCGGTTGCGGCGGTGAAATCTGGTTCAATAATAATCCTTAAAATTGTGATATACACATTTGGCACGCAATATATCCAACATCTAACATCTAATTTTTTCACAGGTGGTTGGATTTTCTACCTTTGTGGGTTCACAGCACTTTACGCCGCTTGGAAAGCATGGAAAACAAAGGTTGTGAAACATCGCTTCGCCTACTCAACCATCAGTCAACTTTCGTATATACTCTCTTCATTCATGATAGCAACGCCAATGGCAATAATGGCGGGAACTTTGCACATTGTTTCGCATTCGATCTGTAAAATTGTGCTTTTTTACATTGCAGGAATTTTTTCCGCAGTCTATGGATTTCACTCAACTGGGGAATCGGCGAAGTTGGCACCTCATATCAAAATTTGGATAGGCTGCCTTGCGTTTTGTGGTGCTTCAATTATCGGTTTTCCATTTTTACCCGGCTCATTTGGGAAAGATTACATGATTATCGCCGATTGGAAAACCCACCACTACGCTTCAATATTATTCCTTGTTATTGGTTCGTTGATAAACATTTTGTATATTTACCCAATCGTGAAAGCGGGTTTCTTCACAAAAAATCCCGTTCATATTGAAAAAAAACGCATACCACTCACAATGAGAATTGCCATTATTTCAGGCGTTTGCATAGCAATATCAATGAGTATTTTCATCGATAACATAGTCAACTTTTTCACTCTATATGCTTAAAATGGAAGATTTCCGCAAAAATGCCTTATCAGGACTGCTCGTTTCGTTCATAGCACTCCCCCTGTGTCT
>CANCKZ010000115.1 GCA_947378695.1 Rickettsiales bacterium | reverse complement strand
AGTTATCGTTCCAAAAAAAACAAGGGGGGAAGTTTATGCCGTTTGTAATAGTCGCTTTGTGGATATGATATCTGACGGTTTGTTTGAAGAAGTGAAATCTGTTATGGAATTTGCAGATTCTCCAATTAAGCGAGCAACCGGCTTTCCCTTCATAATGCAATATTTCAATAACGAAATTGATTACGCCACAATGGTTGAAAAATGCCAGCAAGAAACACGAAATTACGCCAAAAAACAAATTATGTGGCTTCGAAAAATGGCAAAGGAAAACCTTTTGGGTGGGGCGAGGGAATCGATTCGTTTGATGTAAAAAAATGATAAACTTCCTTGAATAATTATTTTTATGGGCTATATAGTAATTATATTTATTACACAAACAATGAAACGATTTTCAATTATTGCATTTTCAGCAATATCCATCGCATCGTCTGCCGTATCAACATTGGCAAATGCACAAGTAAGCACAAACCCTTTAACATTTAGTTACGACCAATACGCACCAAGTTCGTATTCAAAGAAAGTTGAGGTTATTAACTGGAACAGCGAGGAAGGCGTGAAAAGACTTGAACGCTCTAAGTTTAAAGCCGATTTCTTCAAGCTTGCTCACCATGTAAGGGCACAAGAAGAGCCATCAACCTGTGCAATTGCAACTGCGGTTACTGTAACAAGGGCAATATACGAACTTCAAGATAAAAAAATGCCACTCACAAAATCAATTCCGCTAAATTTCAACGGTAAAACTGTTGCGTTGGAGTATCGCACAATTGACGAAACAACATTTTACAACGAAGCAACTGATGCAATTGTTGACAGAAGAGCAATTGTTATGCAATATCCAAAAGATGCCAAAACAGGAGCATTCATGGGCGGAGTTGACATGAAAGAACTTGCACAAATGCTGAAAGTTCACGGTGTGAAATCAACAGTTACGCATGTTGCAACTTCAACAAAAGCAGATGTTGATGCGTTTAGGAAAGCTGTGAAAGAAGTTGTGAATGATAAATCACGCTTTCTTATTGCAAACTATTTCAGAGGCTATCAAGGCATTGAAATGGGTGGACACTTTTCCCCAATTGCAGCTTATGATGAAGAATCGGATTCGATCCTTATCCTAGACATAGCAGGACACAAAAACCCTTGGATCTGGGTCTCAATTACCGATTTCCACAAGTCTATGAATTCGAAAAACTACGCAGGAACAGACTTCCGTGGCTACATGGTTTTAAGATAACACCTTGAAAATAAATCAACTTTGGGGGCTGAAAATTGCCTCCAAAGTGAGTCTAAAACACTTGCCTCCAACACTTGCCTCCACAAATTTACAACCACACACAAACTTCGGCTTTAAAGTCATCAATTTCAAAGCATTGCCTTGAAATTCACCGCCTCAAAAACACAGTTCAAAACCGCCGTTTGTGAAAGTTCTAGCTTCGGTAATCCACATTGATATCAATGTATCCGTGGGTAAGGTCGCATGTCCAGACTGTTGAAGCTTCACTTCCAACGCCAACATTCACACGCACTTCCACAAATGCACCACGCAGGTAATAATAAACCTCTTCTTCTTTGTAATTTGGGGAAAGTTCTTCGTTTTCGTAAATTGTGTGGGTGCCAATTGCAATTTTAAGCTTTTGCAAGTTCACATTTTCTGATGTCTTCCCAATTGCCATTGCAATTCTGCCCCAGTTTGGGTCGCACCCTGCTATCGCAGTTTTTACAAGTGGGGAATTTGCAATTGATTTTGCAATAATTTTGGCAGATTTTCCACTTTCTGCCCCTTCAACTATCACTGTTACAAATTTTTGAGCCCCTTCGCCGTCCATAACAATTTGCTTTGCAAGGGATTCCATTACGCCGTGCAGTGCTTTTGAAAATTCGTCAAGTTTTGGATTTTTAGAATCATCAATCGTTTCGCCAACTTGGTTTGTTGCAAAGGCGATTAGGGAATCCGAAGTTGAGGTATCGGAATCAACCGTGATTGAATTGAAGGTGGAATCTGTGTGTGCGTCAATCAATGATTGCAAAGCTGTGCTTGAAATTGAAGCGTTTGTGAAAATGTATGAAAGCATTGTTGCCATGTTGGGTTCTATCATTCCAGAACCTTTTGCAATGCCGGTGATTATAACCTCGCTTCCATCAATTAAAGTTTTCACCGAAACGATTTTGGGGAAGGTGTCTGTTGTCATTATTGCTTTGGCAGAATTTCCAATGTTTGCGGGGGAAAGGTTTGTGACCAAACTTGGAATTGCATTCGTAATTTTAGAAACTTCAAGCAATGCACCAATAACACCGGTTGAACAAATGAAAACCTCGTTTTTTGGAACATTAAGTTGACCAGCAACGCAATCAACAATTGCTTCAACAATTTCTTCACCTTTTTTACCCGTCATTGCAAGGGAGTTACCAGAATTCACAACAAGTGCCGTTGCCCTGCCGGTTTTAAGGTTTTCACGGCATTTAAGAACGGGAGGCGATGCCATCAAGGATTTTGTAAAAACCCCAGCAACGGAGGTATTCTGCGGGAAGGAAAACAGGGTGAGGTCGTGTTTGTGTTTATACAACCCGCAACAAGTGGAAGATGATTTCACGCCTGAAATTTCAAAGGGAACTTGAACTTGTTTTGGTGCAAATGGGGAAATTTGTGCAATGTTTTTTGCCATATGTGGTATCGATATTTTCACGCACAATGAACGATGGGGCTTGCGAAATGTCAAGGGTTTTCGTCAAGGTTGTTCCTTAAAGCGGGAAATCTACCTCGGTGTTCTACTGTATTAGTACGCTATAACAAAAATAAAAAAGAAAAAAAATATTTTTTCCAAAACTCAAAGAACCCTTATGGGAATTGAGTTCTTTAATTTGCGAAAAATCCTGCCCATCACTTTTGTTATAGCACGCTATAACAAAAACGCACATTTTGGCGGAAAAAAATAAAAAAATTGGGTTTTGCGACGGGTTTTTTGTTGGGGAAAAGGTTTGTTCAATGTAATATATCACTGCAATTTTGTGGAAGCGGAAAAGTTTGTGGAGCTTTACTTGAAGCATTCAT
>CANCKZ010000114.1 GCA_947378695.1 Rickettsiales bacterium | reverse complement strand
AATTCAGGGGCAGGCGGCACCGAAAGCCAAGATTGGGCAGAAATGTTAGAGAGAATGTATATCAGGTGGGCGGAAGAAAAAAACTTCAAAATGGAAATTGTGAACCGTCTTCACGGGGAAGAGGCTGGAATTAAGCAGTCGATTATGACTATCGAAGGCGAGAATGCCTACGGAATGTTGAAATATGAGACTGGCGTGCATCGATTGGTGCGAGTTTCGCCGTTTAATGCTCAAAATAAAAGGCAAACATCGTTTGCTTCGGTTTTGGTGACTCCACTGGTCGACGAAACAATCACGATTAACATTAATCCAAGCGACCTTCGAACCGATACATACCGCTCATCAGGGGCGGGCGGGCAGCATGTGAATGTTACAGATTCCGCCGTTCGAATAACTCACATTCCAACTGGCGTTGTGGCGGCTTGTCAAAACCAAAGGTCGCAATTACAAAACCGAGAAACCGCCATGAAAATGTTGATGTCCAAACTTTACGAACTTGAAGAACGCAAACGCCAAGCAAAGCGAGATTCGGTCGAAAAAGATGATGTTTCGTGGGGGAATCAAATTCGCAACTATGTTTTGCACCCGTATAAATTGGTGAAAGATACACGAACAGCACACGAGGAAATGAACACGCAAAAGGTTTTAGACGGAGGAATTGACGATTTCATTTTCAAAATGATAACTTTTTCGAAGAGGGAGAAAGATGAGTAGTATTTACACCGAAAAATGGGTTTTGTTCTTGGATATTCTTGGGTTTGAGGCAATTATAAACAACAAAGAGGACGGATATAAAGAATCCGAAGAATTTGCGGAGATTGTTTTACAAGTTTTCAATAGAATTCTAGAACATAGCGATGCATATAAAGAGCATGAGTTATTTAAAAAGACGAGTATTTCGCAGTTTTCTGATACATTTATTATATCAGCAGATGATTTGAACCACATTACTTTCTTAGCATCGCAATTAATGATGCTATTTTTGGCGTGTGGATTACTCTCCCGTGGGGCAATCACTTATGGTAAGGTTTTTCATAACGGTTCGCAATTTATTGGTCCGGCTATTACGCGTGCTTACAACTTGGAAAAATCGAAGGCTCTATACCCACGAGTTATTATTGACCCAGAGTGTGAAGATAGTAGCGGTAAAATACTTATATTGAAAGTGTTCCATCATTTACATAAAGATTCCGATGGATATCTTTATGTAAATTTTTTAAATATATTCAATCTAAATGATGATTATCATAGTAATAGTATGACCAATTACAAAGAAATCTATAAAATGTTGCATGGCGACGATCCCGATTGCATTATGTCAAACATCAACGCACTCTACGAAAAACACAAAAACACCAAACACCGTGGAAAATATACATGGTTGAAGCAAAAAGCCGATGAATTTGTTCAAAACACCAAATGAAACACCAAATGAAACCACTAATCCTTCTCCTCCTAATTTCCGCTTGCTCACTTAACGCACCACGCATGACAAGCACCGAAGTGACCTCCGAACCAAGTGGAGCAAACGTTTTGGTCGTTCATTCGGAAGGCTTCTACGACAAAGTTTATGGATATCCTCAAAAATATGATTACGATGGCAGAATTGTCAGCATTCAAGGGCAAACTCCGTTGAAGTTGGAAGTGCCAAAGGGGTCAAAAACGCAGGTTATCGTTGAAATGGGTGGCTATACACCAGAGGAATTCATCGTGCAAGCAAACATGCCCGTTGGTTATTATGATGGTCAAAACAAGGAGTGCCTGCGTGATAAATATTGGTCGTGGGCGTGGGGCGGATTTGTTGACAAGGCGATCAGAATATTTCGCCCAAGCATTTACAAGGAACACTGCACGGAATCTAGGTATAACTATCACTTGAAGCTTGAAGGGTATTAGTGGGGATTTCCCCTTCTGCAATACTCTGTTTTTGAATTTTATTCACCGACGCATCGCAATTTTTGTATTCGTCTTTTTAAAAGTTGACGACATTTTTTCTTTGTCTTGGCAGATTTCTCAAACCACCTTCACCCCATAACCAACCTGTTGTGGCAAGTGGTTTACTGTCAAGAACTTTTGGTTGACAGCTTTAGTGTTATAAGCAAGATTTAAGGTATTGCACGAAATCAATTATGTTGCAGGTTTGTATACAGAAAGCAAAAAAGTAAAAGACTTCCTTGTGGAGTAATGCAAAAATGGAACGATAAAAAACTCCAAACATGCGGATGTTTATGATTTGATTCAATTCAATGAAAGCTTGGTCTTACAAGAAAAGAGGGTTAAGTTCTTAAATGGCGGCATTTCACCTATCCTTCAATTTGTTAATAACATCCATTGCTTTTTCTCTGCGAACTCCCTTAAATGGAGTGCCGTCCATTTTGACATCCATAAATCTAGAAGAATCAGTGCAAGTTTTCATTGTAGGAGGTTGTGGTCTATTCGTAGGAGGTTGTGCCATATCTATAAACAATTTATCACAACAATATAAATATAAAAATATATTAATTCAAGCTTTTTAATATTCAACCACCATCACCCCATAACCAACCTGCCGTGGCAAGTGGTTTTTAAGCGACCACACAAATTCCTCCACCTCGTTTTGTCTTGTTTCGTTGCTTGCTTCGTCATTTTGTGCGTTCACAATCACAACATCAAACTTCAAAACTTTCAGTGCGGAAATTGTATGCGAAATGGCACCTAAATATGGCATTGTGACCAAAATGTTGCAAGGGTTGTGGTGAGCAAGCACCTGCGAAATATCCGCCATTGTGTGAGTTTTTGAACAAGGCGTGCAAATTCCGCCTGCTGTTTCAATGAAGATTTTGCCGCCATCTGGCAGTTTGCCAATGCTTGTTTCACAAAATTCAATAACTTTTTCAAAGTCGATTTCAACATTTGCTTTTTTGGCGGCGATATCTGGCGAAAGTGGGTGGGGGAATATATATTGCGATAACGCCCTAGTCTGCTCCAAAGTTGGGTTTTCAACACCACCAGCACGCAAAAGAAGGTAGTTATCCGATTTTTCAAACGATTCATCATCAAAACCGGAAATGATTGGCTTAAT
>CANCKZ010000113.1 GCA_947378695.1 Rickettsiales bacterium | reverse complement strand
ATAGTAAAAACGCCAAAGGCAATGTAGCCAATGTGTGCGTCGGGTTGTCTCACAAATTCAATAATGAAGCGGAAAAATCCGTATAGTATCAAAAACCACGAGGCAATCGAATACTTCACAATTTCACTGTTTTCATTCATCGCCCTTTTCAATTTAAACATGCGAAATGTTATTATGAATAAAATCAGACCTTCCGTTAAGGCTTCGTAAAGTTGTGTTGGGTGACGAGGCGTGAAATCGTTTGCTTGTGGGAAAATTACACCAATTGGAAGATTTGTCGCAGAACCCCAAAGTTCGCCATTAATAAAGTTTGCTATGCGTCCAAAAAACAAACCGGGAGTCACACACATTGGGGCAATATCCGCAATTTTTCCCGCGGGAATATTGTGTTTTTTGGCAAAGAGCGTAAGCCCAATTATTACGCCAAGAAGTCCGCCGTGAAAAGACATTCCACCCTGCCAAACGGCAAAAATTTCAAGCGGATTATGCAGGTAGTATCCAAAGTTGTAAAACAGAACATAGCCAAGTCTTCCACCAAGAATTACCCCAATAAAGCCATAGTTGAAGATTGAATCTGTTTGGTCTTTTGTTGTGAAATCGCTATATTTCTGGAAAAGCTTATAGGCACAAATAAAGCCAAGGATGTATGCAAGGGAATACCATCGAAGAATTGGATAGCCTGCGATATAGAAAATTACTGGGTCAATGTTAAGGTGCATATTGTATTCAAAATAATTTCTTGTGGTGAAGTTTCAGATTCAAACTTTGTCAATTCCTCCTTCATTTCTTGCTTAACTTGCACAAGAAGTTCAGGGTGTTCAAGCCATTCTTTTGCCTTCATTGCAATTGCGTTTCCATTTGCCTTGCTTTGAAGAAATTCTGGCAGAATTTCCCTGTTGGCGGTAAAATTTAGCAATGTTGCAAATTTGGTATCAGCCATTATTTTAATAATAACTTCCGTAACAACATTTGCCCGATAAAACACAATAGACGGCACCCCCATCAGTGCAAATTCCATAACATTCGTGCCAGATTTCGCCAGAACAAACTTTGCATTTTGAATTATGCTCCATTTTTTTTCCTCGCCCGAAATAACCTTAACATTTCTTACTTGTGAAAAGGATTTCGCAATAATGTTGTGTAAATGTGGCAGAGTGATTATTGTAAATTCAATGTTTGTGAAGCGTCCGTTTAAGGTTGTAATTGCTTGCTTAATTATTGGAGTATGCTTTGTAACTTCGGAAATTCTACTGCCAAGAGTTACGGGGATTATTGTTTTTGCCGTTTGAACTGGCGGCAATTTTGGTTCTGATGTTGATTGATTGCGTTTTATTGCGTTCATTTTGTGAAGGGGTGGATATCCAATAAAAACCGTTTTCAAGCCGTGCGGAGTGAAATATGGCGGTTCGAAGGGAAGTATGCAAAAGAGGGTATCGTAAAGTGAGGCAACTTTTTTTGCTCGATTTTTCTTATAAGCCCAAACGGAAGGTGCAACAATATGGTGAAGTTTGCAGGCGTGGTCTGTGATTTTTTTCGCAATGGCAAAGTTAAAACCGGGGGAATCTATTGTAATTATGTGCTGGGGCTGGAATTTGTTTATTGCCTCAATTGTGATTTTCACCAACTTCAAAATGCGGAAAATTTTTGGCAGAATTTCGAAAAATCCCATAATTGAAAGCTCGTTTTGGTTGAAAAGCGATTTTAAACCATTTTTGGAAAACGATTCCCCACCAATGCCTTGAATTTCGCACTGTGGAAAGGTTGTTTGAATTTTTTGGATAAGGTCATCGGCAATTGCATCGCCGGATTTTTCACCGGAAATGATGAAAATTCGCTTCATAATGTATTTTTTAAGTTTGTGAGTAGCATTTCGCAGGTTGTGTTTCGCACGGGGTGAAGTGTTTGTGGTGCAATTTCGCAAATTGGTTCAAGCACAAAAAGACGATTGTGCATTTGCGGGTGCGGAATTGTTAAGTTGAACGAATTGTGAATAACATCGCCAAAAAGCAGGATATCAATATCAATTATTCGTGGCGACCAAATTGGTGCGTTGAAATTCTTCCCCATCAAGCGTTCAATTGATTGAATTATGAGGAGGGTATCGGAAAAATGGATATTTGTTTCGAATTGAATAACGGAATTAAGAAATGGAACATTCCACGATTGCGGAGAGTTTTCCTTTAATAAAGCTTGCGTTTCAATGATTGACGAGCTTGTGAAAATTGTGCTGGAAGGCATGGCTTGTTTCAGGAGTAAAACAGCACGAATTATGTTTTCGTGCCGCTCTCCCTGATTTGAGCCAAATCCCAAAAAACAAGAATTCAAGTTTTTATGAGAAAATTAGGATTAGTGAGATCACCAATGCAAAAAGACCAATTGATTCTGCAAGACCCGCACCAACATATGCGTATTTTGACATTTTGCTTTCAGCCTCAGGATTGCGAGAGATACCACTCAACAATGAGGAGAAAACATTACCAATTGCCAAAGCGGCACCAAGAAGACCAAAAGCCATTAAACCAATAGCGATGAATTTAAGTTCCATGTTATATGAAAAAAAGTTAAGAACGAACATTTATTGCCTGCGATTTTTTTATTGTCAAGAAAATTGTATTGTTGAAAAATAATCCTTGCATTGCGGTGGAAATTGTGGTATTGTTGAGTATAAATTTTTTTTTGTAATATGAAACAGAGCCAAAACCCCCCCCTCATTTCCCATAAATGTCTAAGCTATACCATTGGTACTTTAGATGAGAATAAAAAATTTCAACGTAAATATATATGTAACAATGGAGTTACAACGCCATATTGCAATGTTAGCGTGTGGGCAAATCAGCCTGAGAACAGCAACTTGTTGAAAAAACAACACATTGAGAGAAGAACAAATAAAAACCGCCTCAAATCACTCAACAGAAATATATCGGGAATGTATGAAGGGAGATAAAGTGTCACGCTATTATTCCAAAAATAATCCTTGATTTTTAAAATACCCCCTTCAATAGGGGGTATCCGTTTTTACGAACGGGGGTGTAGCTCAGCTGGTTAGAGCGTCTGCCTGTCACGCAGAAG
>CANCKZ010000112.1 GCA_947378695.1 Rickettsiales bacterium | reverse complement strand
AAGGCAACATTTCCAGATATCAACATAATTGATGCAAAGGAACAATTTCTGCGTGAACTTGCTGGCGTTTGTGACCCCGAACAAAAACGCAAGACGATCGGCCGCCTTTTTATTGAACATTTTCAAGAATTTTCCAAAAAATATAGCAACGCAAAATTCCTTGTTCAAGGCACAATTTACCCTGATGTCATTGAATCTGCCGGTTCGGACGGGCTTGCTCAAACAATCAAATCTCACCACAATGTTGGCGGTCTTCCAAAAGATATGAAAATGCAACTTTGCGAACCACTGCGTGAACTTTTCAAGGACGAAGTTCGTCTTCTTGGCGAAGAACTTGGCATGGGAAAAAAAGTGATTTACCGCCACCCATTTCCGGGGCCGGGTCTTGGAATTCGAATTCTTGGCGAAGTTACACAAGAAAAAGTCGAAATTTTGCAAAATGCGGACAAAATCTACATCGATTTCCTCCACGAAAAAGGACTTTACGACAAAATATGGCAAGCATTTTCGGTTATTTTACCGTGCAAAACAGTCGGTGTTATGGGCGATGGCAGAACTTACGAGTTCGTTTTGGCAATTCGTGCAATCACTTCCGAAGACGGCATGACGGCACAAGTCTACCCATTTGAAATGGCGGATTTGCTTGAAATTTCAACAAGAATCGTGAATAATGTCAAGGGCGTGAACCGTGTCACTTACGATATCACTTCAAAACCGCCGGCAACTATTGAATGGGAATGATTCCAAAAATTAAATTTTGCGGTCTGAAAGAGCAACTCCACATTGATTTTTGCGTGCAAAATGCGGTGGATTTCGTCGGCTTTGTGTTCTGCAAAAGCTCGAAGCGAAACATTGCCATCGAAAAGTTCGCAAAACTGGATTTATCCCTCGTAAAAAATGTGGTAATTGTGTTGCAAGAGGCAGATTTTCCCACAATTTCGCAAATTTTGCACTCAAACCGTGTCGATTTCATACAAATTCACGGCGAAATTCCGCAACAGTTAATCGGCGACGAGCGAATTATCAAAGCATTTTCCGGCGAAACTTTCACGCAAAAGAACTTCACACCATACCAATTCTGCAAATATTTTTTATTCGATGGAAGCGTGGCTGGGTCTGGTTTTGAGCGAGATTTCTCCTTTGCAAAAAGCCTTGAAATAATCACGCAAAAACCGTTTTTTCTTGCTGGCGGAATTAATATTTCTAACGCCAAAAGTGCTGCGGAATTTGGAAATATGCTGGATCTTTCCTCCGGCATTGAAGAAATTGCGGGTGTGAAATCCTTGAAATTAATGCAAGAATTCCTTGATACAATCAGGCGTCTCCCCTAATTTTCACACGATACTCCCTGCGTAATTCCCCAAGAAATTCCGTTGCAAATGTGCTGTAATAAATGTTTGTTATCAAATTTTTGGAACCCTCAATCTCGCCCTCCTCAATTTGTCCTGTGAATTTTGTGTCTGAGTTAATTTTCACAATCACGGCAACTTTTTCCTCGCCTTCGCCAGCAATATAGTAGAAAACATCGCCCACTTTGCGTTTGAAAATATCCTTATTTGAAGGGTCCATCGTGATGCTTTTGCCCTCAAAAATCCCTTGTGTTGAGTAGGAATCAAGGTGTGACGCAATGCCAACCTGCCCCACAATTCCAGTTGCAACCTTGTTTAAGTGTTCCAGTTTTTGATTTTCCACATAAATTGATATGATTTTTCCACGAATTTCGTCAAGCGTTTTCACGCGGTCGGGCTCCACCCTGTTTTGCTGATAAACCGCATATGAGCAGGCTTTTTCGTCAATCAAAACGATATTTCCGTATTGCGTATCCGCATTTTTCATAATGCTATCCCTGAATTTATCGTCAATTTGAACAGGTAAATTTGTGTTAAAATCAAACGCCGAGCCAGTCTGTGCATCGATTCGAATTTGAGTGCTAAGCGGAAAACCATACTTCAAGGCAACCGCTTCAAATGACGCACCGGAGTTTAACTCCTGCTTGATTTTATCGATGTAGATGTTCACATTTGAGCATTTTCTTTGCATGGCAAGTTCCTGAGCTTGTGTGCCGTCTGCGGTGAATCTTGTTGGCTCGTTTATTTTCAAAACCTGCACAACGAAATATTTTTTTCCATCAAAAATGACATCAGTAACGCCGCCAGCGGTAAGGTTCAAAATTGCGTGCAAAATTGATTTATTTTCCATTTTTTCGGAGTTGGAATCGCCACCGGAAACCTTCACGCCCTGCTTTTTCATTGCGTCCACAACGGAAGTTAGGGATATACCCTGTTTTTTTACAATCGACTGTGCCGTTTGTGCCGATTTTGCATCGCTAAATTCCGCAAAGTGGAAGTCTACCACGCTGCCAGCAAAGCTTTCATTATAGTAATTTGAAATTGCTTGCGAACTTGCAGAAAAAATGTTCACATTATTTTTAATATAGTCGTCAATATATGAAATTGAAACAAAGTGCTGTGGTTTTTGAACGAAATTTTTCTTGTGCTGCTCATATAGCTTCTTCAATTCTGCCTCCGGAACTTGAATTGTTTCGGTTGGGATAATTGTGAGAGTTTCGATGTTGCGAATTTTTTTCTGTGCAACTGCATGCTTCATTGCAAGCGTGGAACTTTGCACTTTCGTCGCCAAAAGCACTTGCTCAAAAAGGATTTGTTCAATTTGCGGAATTTGGTTTTTCAGAAAATCGTATTCAGAAATGCCCGCTTGTTTCAGGTATTGAGAGAGATATTGCGGAACGAACTTGCCATCTTTTTGGAAAAATGTCACGGTTTTTATGTATTCTGCAACGGTTTTGTGCGTCACATTTATGCCATTTTCCTTTAAAAATTTGCGAATAATTATGCGGTTCACCATTTCGTTCAAAACCATGCTAAAAAACTGCTTGCTTTCGACAAAATTTGAAGCCTGTGCGTAAATTTCCTTGTTTGCAGTTGCACCAGACATAATCTCGTTTCGTCTTGCTTCGGAATATTCACTGAATTCTTGCTGTGTAATTTTCACGCCGTCAACGCTTGCAACGAACGACTGCGATGTTGTTAGAACCTCGTAAATACCAAGAAATGCAAAGCT
>CANCKZ010000111.1 GCA_947378695.1 Rickettsiales bacterium | reverse complement strand
ATATATTCCTATGTTGTCGGCACTCCGGGATCTATGCAAAAAGTTCATTTTTCAGACGATTATAAAAGCCTGATAAATGATACGGCGGGGTTTACCGTTGGAGATACAAATGCAGTTACGCAATATATGTTGGCATTCAATGTTGCTGTGGAAAAAGTTGTGTATAATAACGCAACATATCAAGTGTATACTGATAATTTTTCCAATCGTTATTTCCGCGACAACGATGGTAAAATGCAAAAAATTACCGTTGATTCGGCAAATAAAACACGCATTCCGGTTGGGTCGCTTGTGGAAAAACCAATAGGGGCTATAGATGTAGATGGTAACACATGTCGCACAGATGCAACGCCTTCTGTGTATTATGCAAAAGTCGGCAGTTTGTATCAGCAAATCCAAATAACATACAAAGCATGTCAAACGGTTGAATCGCCGATGTCCGTTAATGCAAATAGTGCAGATCCGACTAAATTTACCGCTGCCATAACTCCAACTCCCGCAGCTACTCCGGAAGTTGTAAGTTACAAGGTTAACACGCACAAAAAGGATAAGAACGGTGATGATATTTACGCTACATATACGCGAAAAGTGGCGAACGATATAGTGTATTATGAATGTAGTGATGGCAAGTTTTATTCCCTCAATAAAAGCAATGAAATGATTCTTCTTGAGAAAGATAGCTTGCAAAACAATGCATTGCCAAAATTTCATAAACTTGATAAACCGGTGGATATCAATCCCACGAGTTTGCCAGCATACACAAATGTAATGCCATCTATGAACGTCAATCAAATGACAGCTACTTCAGGTGGAAACACTGTAACATTTGTAAGTAGCAATACAGCGGGGTATTGGGCGGCGAATGATAAATTATATCGTGTTGTGTATCAAGATGGACAGTACAACATGATTGAGGTTGCAAAGAATGGTGATGGAACTCCGAAGGTTAAAAGTATATACTATCTTGACACGGACGATGGTAGTGAGTCAACTGGCGGTGGTACAACTGGCGGTGGTACAACTGGCGGTGGTACAACTGGTGGTGATGCGGCGGGTAACAAAACGATATACGAGAGAGTTAATGATGCAATTGTTCAAACTCAAGACTATCGCGTGCAAATGCTTGCGGACTGCGAAGCGGGGCCAACTCAGGAAAATATTGCAAAAGTTTTCTCAGATTTCCAATATCTGGCAGAACAAAAAGAATGTGCTATGCAGCGACTTGCAGATGCAATTCTAGACATGAATTCTGTAAACAGTGATAGTGTAAAAAAGAAAGCTCAGAACGATATCGACGCATTGTTAATTACATTGGGCTCAATTGTATCACAAGAAACAAAAATCACTACTTCAATGCAAAAAATTCTTGCAACAATGCCGGAATCTGATTTAAAAAAATCGGTATTTGCCATAAATGATCAAGTGGCGAAGGAAATTTCATCGGATAGCATAATTATATCAGATGTAAGGAATTTGAGCAATCTGTTGAAGGCTAATGCAAATGTGAAAGAGGACAATATCAATAAGTTAATCGACATGCAAAATAAGCTTGATGCCGCTTTGATAAAAACACACACAAATGTTATCAAGGTAGCAAATGTTCAAACATTGGTTAACGCCACCACAACACCAGTGCCAACGCAAACGCAAACGCCGAGTGCTGGTGCCACGATTGGATAATGTCTGTATAATTGTTTATTAAACCAACCTACCTCCCAAGTTTTTTTGAGACATCATCAAAGAAGCTTGCGGACGATATGGTCATTTTGCGTTTAACTTCCTTGTTTTTGGCGAAGATATATTGCACCGTTTCCATTTCTGTTAAGCGAGATTCACACCGCTTGAACTTGATATTTTCCAGCATTTTTTCGGAAAAAAAGTGGATATTTCCCACGGACGAGCAAGAAAAAATTGTGCCTCGTGCGTAAAGAATATCGATAAAATTGCGGAAACGAATGGCTTCGTCTTCGTTATTGTGCGAAAATTGTTGCATATTTTCAACATGAATGTGCGTGAATGTGCGTGCGATTTTTCGAAAATCCTTAACACTTGTGTGGGTTTTGAAGAAGGAATTGTAATTCAAAAGACAGCCGTTTTCAAAGCGTCCGGAAATTTGTGCAGTGTGATTATCGTCAATTTCCAGCGTTTCATTTTGCTTAATTGTTGATATTTGAAAATGATTTTCAAAATCCTCAACCGTTGGAAAGCATATTTGAAATTCGGTGAAATCGCTTGTTGTGCGGAAATCTGGTGAGTTTTTTATGTGGCAAATTTCCATTTTTTCGTTAAGGAAATCTGAAAATAGTGGGAACATAATTTGGCGATTAAAACCGTCTTTGTAAAGCTCTTTGGGTGCAAAATTCGATGTTAAAACGATCGAAACTCCCGCTTTTGTAAGCTCATAGAATATATCGTGCAAAATTTTTGCATCAGCAATCGATTCCACAAAAAACTCGTCAAAGCAAAGAAAATCGACATTTTTCGCAATTTCTTTCACAACCGACTTCAATGGATTTTTGTGCAAAAGCTTGGTTATGTCCAGAAGGTAGTCGTGAAAATGCATGAAAAGAATTTTTTTTGACTGCGATTCCATCACGAATTTTTCAAGAATTGTTGTCTTCCCGCAGCCGGTTTTTCCGTGAATATAAAACGATTTTGCCTTGCGAAAAAATCCGCCTTTGTTCGTTATAAGCTGTTGCAAAATCTCAGTTTGAGTCCTGTTCAATGGGTGCATTTTTGTTGGAAAGGTATAAAAATAATTCGCAATGTTGCATTGAAATGTTGGCTATGTCAAGCTTTTATTGGGGTGGCGGGTGTTCGTCTGTATACTTTTACCAAAAACACAACCGCATATACAACCATGACTATTGCACAAGCGAATATGACGCAAGTTATTGCTAAATTAATAGAAGGAGTTTGAGCGATGTCATCTACATTTAATAGATGTAAAATATTTATTTTCATATCGAAAACATTAATTAATAAAATATAAAAAATATGATAAGTTTCCCAATCATATGGCTTTGGTAACAAAAGTTAATTCCTAAGCCCCCAATTTTAGCCTCTTTGGGTGAGGTCTCACGTTTTTTATTTTTTTATTTT
>CANCKZ010000110.1 GCA_947378695.1 Rickettsiales bacterium | reverse complement strand
TAGATTAGGTCGTCCGTGAGGTCTTGCATCTTGATTTTATCCCCTTTTTTGATTTGCTTTCGCATTGCGGTGTAATTTTCCCTGTTTCCAATACCATAAATGCACGAAATGGAGGAAATTACTATGACATCTCGCCTTTCTAATGCACTAATTGTTGCAGCGTGACGCATAGTATCCAGCTGTTCGTTGATGGAAGAGTCCTTTTCAATGTAGACATCTCGCTTTGGAATATAGCTTTCGGGTTGGTAGTAGTCGTAATATGAAACGAAATATTCCACCGCATTTTCGGGAAAAAGCTCCTTCATTTCGGCGTAAAGTTGTGCAGCAAGGGTTTTGTTGTGAACCATAATCAAGGCAGGGCGTTGCATTTCTTGAATTACATTTGCAACCGTGAATGTTTTCCCAGAACCTGTAATTCCAAGCAATGTTTGTGAACGGTCGCCGTTTTTCACGCCTTCAATTAATTTTTTGATCGCCTCTGGCTGTGAACCTGCTGGCGTTTTGTTTGTGGTTAATTTGAACATTTATTGTTTAATTATGCTTTAATTGCGTGTAATTCTGGCAGGATTGTCTCAACAAAATTCGCCCCATGTTTTTGAATTATTATTGCCGAATGAAGCAGAATTTCCTCTTTCAATCGTGCAAAAGGGGCGGAAGTAGTGATTGCCGTGTAGCAATAAATTCGAATTTCAAGAGCAACCGGCGAAATTGTGTGAAGGTGAACAAACAGGGTTTGACTGTTATCAATTTCGTGATGGTTGGCAAGATATTCGTGAATTTCGCTTGCGATATCCTTGATTTTTTGGTGGTCGTTATGTTTTATGAGGATTTTTTCCTCAATTTTACGATGAGTCATGCGAGATGGGTTTTCAACGATAACAGTTGAAAAAACAGAGTTTGGGACATAAATCGGGCGTTTTTCAAAGGTGATAATTTTGGTTTGTCGCCAGCCAATTTCTTCCACTTCACCCTCAATTGATTTTTCCGGCGAGAGTATCCAATCGCCAACTTTGAAGGGTTTGTCAAGGTATATCATCATTGCACCAAAGAAATTGGCGAGCAAATCCTTCGAAGCAAAACCAACGGCAATACCACTCAACCCACCAAATGCGAGCAAACCTCCAATTTGAACGCCAAGAATTTGAAGCTCAATTAGTGTAGCAATGACAACAACAATAACCGTGCCAATTTGCGTGAACGCCATGACGGAGGTTTTATCAAGATGTGTTTCGTGGCTTTTTGAAGCGTGGTGACGCAAAATATTGAAGAAGTGAATTATTGCCCACGCAACGAACAGGACTAAAAGCGATTGTTGAATTGTTATTGTGGAGAATTTTTTTACAAAGTGGAGGTATGAGTTGGAAAATTCTGCGGTGAGGAGTAAAATCCACAATACAAACGATGTTTTGAACGGAGTTTGCAGTGCGTGCATGAACAATGAAAGTGTCCATTTCCCATTTTTCGCAGACTGATTTTCAAGCTTTTTCAGTGAAAGAGTTACAACTTTGTAGACGAAGATTATACAAAGTGCAAGGCTGACAACCTCAATGTTGATCGAATATTTTTTGAGCAAATACTTAAACATACCAATTCAGTGAATTATTCATATATAGCAATATATAGCATATTCTTTTGGCAATGTCAAATTATATTTTAGCATAGTTTTCCAAAAAGCGTGTTTTCAAGAACACTCGTAATTTCAACATTCAAAATTTTACCAAAATAATCCTCCGCTTTTGATTCTGCCGAAACATCGACAATTACGGCTTGAAGGTATGGCGATTTTCCAACGATTTGCTCGGTTTTTCGAATGCCTTTGCTTTCAAAAAGAACTGGCATAACACTTCCAAGGAACTTTTGGTTAAATTCCAATTGTTGAGATTTCAACAGTGCTTGAAGTTGATATAAGCGGTTTGAAGCGATGTCGTCTGGGATTAAATCCTTTAATGCGGCTGGGGTTCCGGGGCGTGGGGAATATTTAAACGAGTAACTTTGTGCAAAACCAACTTGACGGATTAAATCCATTGTGTCTGCAAAATCTTGATCCGTTTCAGACGGAAACGCCACGATGAAATCGGAAGATAGTGCAATATCTTGACGCTGCTTCCTTACATTTGCAATAATTTCAAAATATTTTTCCCTTGTGTGCTTGCGGTTCATAAGTTGAAGAATTCTGTTTGAACCTGACTGAACAGGCAGGTGGAGGTATGGCATCAGTTTTGGATTTGTGCCGTGTTGGTCAATGATATCCTGCGTGAAATTATTTGGGTGAGAGGTTGTGTATCTTATTCTTTTAATTTCGGGAATGTGGGAAACCTCTTGAATTAGCTGTGCAAGGTTTGCCTCCGTTTCAAGTTCATTGTGAATAAATTTGCCGTGGTAGGCATCAACATTTTGACCAAGCAACGAAATTTCAACAACGCCTTGCTGTTTAAGATTGTGGATTTCAGCAAGAACATCGTTCATTGGGCGTGAATATTCCTTGCCACGAGTATATGGTACAACGCAAAATGTGCAGAATTTATCGCACCCTTCTTGCACAGTTACAAATGATGAAAAACCCTTTGCGGAGCGATTTTTTGGCAAAGAATCGAACTTTTCATTTGGGGTGAAGTCTAGTTGTGCATTGAGTTTTTTCCCAGTTTTGCGTTTGATATCTGAAATCATATCGGGCAAATGGTGGTAAGATTCAGGACCAATAACAATATCAACAATTGGTGCACGCTTTTTAATTTCGTCGCCTTCCGCCTGTGCAACACAACCAGCAATTGCGATTATTGTATCAAGACCATCTTTTTTTCGGGAGTCCTTATATTGGCGAATGCGTCCAAGTTCGGAATAAATTTTTTCTGCGGCTTTTTCACGAATATTGCAAGTGTTCAAAATGATAATATCACTTAATGCAAGTTCTTCCGTGGTTTTATAGCCATTTGCTTCAAGTAATTCGCCCATGCGTTCTGAATCGTAGACATTCATTTGGCACCCGTATGTTTTTATATAGACATTTTGCATAATATCATTCTTTAATTCCAAGATTTTGTAAAATTGATTGCATTGAATTTTCAACTATTTTTTTTGTCTCATCGTTTGAAGTTGAGCTGTAAAGTTGGG
>CANCKZ010000109.1 GCA_947378695.1 Rickettsiales bacterium | reverse complement strand
ATGGTATTAAACCTTGAGCAAGATCAGGTTGGTATTGTGCTTTTAGGCTCCGATAACAACATCAAAGAAGGCGATACTGTAAAAGCGATGGGAAAATCTGTCAGCACACCAGTTGGAATGGAACTTCTTGGAAGAGTTGTGAACGCAGTTGGTGAACCAATCGATGGAAAAGGACCACTAAACGCTTCAACAATATACAATGTTGAACGCCACGCACCAGATATCATCTCTCGCCAATCAGTCCACGAACCGGTTCAAACAGGAATTAAAGCAATCGATGCACTTATTCCAATCGGAAGAGGTCAAAGAGAGCTTATCATTGGCGATAGAAAAACAGGAAAAACCGCCGTTGCAATTGATACAATTCTAAACCAACGCGAAAACAACAAGCGTGCAAAATCTAACAAAGAAAAGCTTTACTGCGTCTATGTTGTGATTGGTCAAAAACGCTCGTCCGTTGCACAATTGGTAAAAAAACTTGAAGAAAACGGTGCAATGGATTACTCAATAATCGTTGCTGCAACTGCTTCTGAACCCGCTCCAATGCAATATCTTGCACCATACACAGGTTGTGCAATTGCTGAATATTTCAGAGACAACGGCATGCACGCACTAATTGTTTATGACGATCTTTCAAAACACGCTGTTGCTTACCGTGAAATGTCCCTGCTTTTGAAGCGTCCACCGGGGCGTGAAGCTTACCCAGGTGATGTATTCTACTTGCACTCGCGTCTTTTGGAGCGTGCCGCAAAACTTAACGCCGAAAAAGGCTCAGGTTCATTGACTGCACTTCCAATAATCGAAACACAAGCGGGCGATGTCTCGGCATACATCCCAACAAATGTAATTTCAATTACAGATGGTCAAATATTCCTTGAATCTGCGTTGTTTTACAAAGGAATTCGCCCAGCTGTAAATGTTGGACTTTCCGTTTCCCGTGTTGGCTCTGCTGCTCAAATTAAGGCAACAAAACAAGTTGCTGGAACTTTAAAACTTGATCTTGCTCAATTCAGAGAACTTGAAGCGTTTTCACAGTTTGAATCTGACCTTGACCAAGCAACATTCAACACTCTTCAAAGGGGTAAAAAATTGACTGAACTTCTTAAACAAGCTCAATATTCACCACTGTTAATCGAAGAACAAGTTGTCGTTCTTTTCGCGGGCGTGAATAATTATTTGAAAGATATTCCAACTCCAAAAGTTCAACAATATGAAAAAGAGTTGCTGAACTATATTAAGTCAATGACACCTGAAATTCTTGAAGAAATCGCTGAGAAAAAACAAATTTCAGACGACCTCAAAAAGAAACTTGCGTCAACAATCCAAAAATTTACAGAATCTTTTAATAAATAATTATGTCATCTGAAATAAAAGGTAGAATTTCCCAAATATTTGGTGCAATTGTGGATGTTGAATTCGACGGTCAACTTCCGGCAATTCTAAACGCTCTTGAATGTACAATAAATGGCACAAAACTTACTCTTGAAGTTGCACAACACATTGGCGATAAATCCGTAAGGACTCTTGCAATGCAATCAACCGATGGTCTTGTTCGTGGAACGGAAGTTCTTGATACTGGCAAACAAATTTCCGTGCCTGTTGGTCGTGAAGTTTTGGGTAGAATTTTCAATGTAATTGGCGAAGAAGTTGACTTAAAAGGTCCTTGCAACGCAAAAGAAACAGCACCAATTCACAATGTAGCACCCGAGCTTGTCGAACAAGCAACAAGCCAAGAAATTCTTGTTACTGGTATTAAAGTTATCGATCTTCTTGCACCGTATGTAAAAGGTGGAAAAGTTGGTCTTTTTGGTGGTGCCGGTGTTGGAAAAACAGTCCTAATTATGGAGCTTATCAACAACATTGCTAAGGCACATGGTGGATTTTCCGTTTTTGCCGGCGTTGGTGAGAGGACTCGTGAAGGAAATGATCTGTATCATGAAATGATCGAATCCAAAGTTATCGACATCGAAAACCCTGCAAATTCTAAGGTTGCACTGGTTTACGGTCAAATGAGTGAACCACCTGGAGCTCGTGCACGAGTAGCACTTTCAGCCCTAACAATGGCAGAATACTTCCGTGATAAAGAAAATCAAGATGTTCTATTTTTCGTCGACAACCTATTCCGTTTCACGCAAGCTGGAAGTGAAATTTCATCACTTTTGGACAGAATTCCTTCTGCCGTTGGTTATCAGCCAACTCTTGCAACAGACATGGGGAAGCTTCAAGAGCGTATTACATCGACAAAAAACGGTTCAATCACATCAATTCAAGCGGTTTATGTACCGGCCGATGACTTGACTGACCCTGCTCCGGCAACATCTTTTGCCCACCTTGATGCAACTACCGTTCTTTCCCGTCAAATTGCGGAACTTGGAATTTACCCTGCCGTTGACCCACTTGAATCAACATCAACAATTCTTGACCCTCAAATCGTTGGTCACGAACACTACGATGTTGCAAGAAAAGTGCAGGAAATTTTGCAATCATACAAATCTTTGCAAGATGTAATCGCAATTCTTGGTATGGACGAACTTTCCGATGCCGACAAACTAACAGTTTCAAGAGCAAGAAAAATCCAAAGATTCCTATCTCAACCGTTTCATGTTGCGGAAATTTTCACAGGTGCACCAGGTAAATTGGTTACGCTAAAAGAAACAATTCGTGGCTTTAAAGAGATTGCTGAAGGAAAGCACGATTCAATCCCAGAAGGTGCATTTTACATGGTTGGAACCATTGAAGAAGCACTGGAAAAAGCCAAAAATATGTAATATATGCGTTTAAAACAAATAGCAGTCAAGTTTTTGATATTCACACTGCTGCTGTTTGTTTTTTCGTGCAATTCCGACAAATGTGGACATTTGGGTCCAAAAAGCCAATATACAGGCACCCCCCCACAAGTATCATCAGACCCAAACGATATGCTAGGAGGCTTATCGCGGAAGATATCGGGTAAGATGTTTGGTGCTCTTTTTGGTGATAGAGTTGTCGACCCACGCTTCCGTGACAATGGAATGATAGGTATGCGACAAATGAATGTTCCAACGAAAAATGCAGGACTGGCATCTACACCTGAAAAAATTGACCTATCGGAAGACGCAACCAGAGGAACTGTCT
>CANCKZ010000108.1 GCA_947378695.1 Rickettsiales bacterium | reverse complement strand
TTCTTTGAGTTTTGGAAAAAATATTTTTTTTCTTTTTTATTTTTGTTATAGTGTACTAGTGCGGTGATACACCGAGGCAGATTTTCCACTTCAAGGAAAATTCCCGCTTAGAAAATTCCCACTTGACAAATTATTTTTTCCTTCTTTTTAAATTCTAAATAATAGAAAACTTGTGGCGGAAAGAAAATCGTATTTAAGCAAAAACTTAAACGGAACATTTGGAGGATTAATCGCAATTAACGAAACATTTCCGGATAAATCCCTTTCCCACCGCTCAATAATCATTCCATCAATTGCAAATGGTGTCAGTGAAATTTCGAATCTGCTTGAAGGCGATGATGTTCTTCACACAATTGATGCCCTTCGTTTAGCAGGCGTGAAAATTGAAAAACAGTCCGAAAAATGGATTGTTTACGGCAAGGGTTTAAATTCCCTTTTGGCACCAAAAACGCATTTGTATCTTGGAAATTCAGGCACATCAACACGGTTACTAGCTGGGATATTCGCCCCATACAACTTCAACACATTCTTCACTGGCGATGCCTCCCTTTCCAAAAGACCAATGAAACGCCTGTTCACACCACTTGAACAAATGGGCGTGAAATTTACCGCAAATGTTGGGGGAACTCCTCCTTTTTCAATGCAAGGCGGAGATATTATGCCAATCAATTACCAAATGGAAGTTGCTTCTGCACAGGTGAAATCTGCAATTTTGCTTGCCGCTTGCCAAATTCAAGGCAAAACAACGGTGGTTGAAACGGTCAGAACTCGTAATCACACCGAAAACATGCTTAAAGGTTGTGGCGGGGAAATTTCCATCAACGAAACCGAAAATGGCGATATCATTACAATCAACGGTGGAAAGCAACTTTCGCTTATGAATATTTCAATCCCGAACGATCCCTCTTCCGCTTCATTCCTCATCGCAACTGCGGTTTTGTGTGAAGGTTCAAGTATTACCGTTGAAAATGTCTGCATAAACAAAACACGAACAGGTTTTTTTGATGCCCTAACCCAAATGGGAGCAAACCTTGAATTCCACAACATACGCACAATTTTTGGCGAAGAAGTTGCTGATATCACCGCACACTATTCCCCAAACTTGAAAGGCATTGAACTTTCCGGCGAAAATTCCGCTTCAATGATAGACGAATACCCAATACTATTCACAGTTTGTGCATTTGCAAATGGGGAATCTGACCTTTTAGGGCTTGAAGAATTAACAGCGAAGGAATCTAATCGATTGAAGATTATGGAGGAAAATCTCATCAAAATTGGTGTAAATTGCAAGGCAAATTATGACGACTTTTCCATCAAAATTGTTGGCAATCCGCAATTTAACCCACAATATGAAGCCCCACTTCCAACACATATGGACCATCGAATCGCAATGTCTTGCTTTATTTCTGGGTTGAAATCTACAACTGGAATAACGATTGATGACGATTCATACATAAAAACATCGTTCCCAAACTTTATGGAAATAATGAAGAAAATCAACGCAAAATTTAATTAGGCAAATTTAATTAGGAAAATATGAAAAAAGACGCAGTTATCATTTTTGACAACAAAACATACCTTTACGGCACGGCATTTGGCTCTGATATTTCCGAAGCTTCCGGTGAACTTTGCTTCAACACAGCAATGACGGGCTATCAAGAAATTCTAACGGACCCCTCTTATGCAAAACAGGCGATAGTATTTTCCTTCCCCCACATTGGAAATGTTGGTTGCAATGTTGATGATTCTGAATCCACAACAAAACCAACGGCTTCTTGTGCGGTTTTCAGGGAATATCCAACAAATCCTTCAAATTTTAGAGCGGAGGAATCCCTTGAAACATTTATGCAACGCAAAAATATTCTTTCAATTTGCAATTTGGATACCCGCAAAATTATCGAAGACATTCGCCTTGGGAAAATTTCTAGGTGCATAATCTCCCGAAACATAAACGACATTGAAGGTTTGCTTCAAAAAATTGAAACAACGGGCTCAACGAAATCACTGAATTTAGCAAAAGATGGTTCGTGCGATGTTGCTTATAAATATTGCGATTCCACAAACGGCGTGAATAAGAAAATTGCGGTTATTGATTACGGAACGAAGGAAAATATTCTGCGAATTTTAAAAGACAGCAACTGCGAAGTTCATGTGTTTCCTTGGAATGCAAGTTTTGAGGAAATTGCTTCCATAAAACCCGATGGCGTTCTACTTTCAAACGGACCGGGCGACCCTACCGCAACACTTCCTTTCACAAAAAATACAATTTTGGAAATTTTGAAAAATAAAATTCCACTTTTTGGCATTTGCCTTGGAAATCAACTTCTTGGCTTGGTTTTAGGTTGCAAAGTTGAAAAACTCGAACAAGGACACCGTGGCACAAACCACCCAGTGTTGAATTATCAAACGAAAAAGGTTGAAATTACGACACAAAACCACGGTTTTGCAATTGTGGAACAAAACATTCCGCCATTCGTGGAAATTACACATCGCTCACTTTTTGATGGCATTATCGAAGGCATTGCGTTGAAATCTGGTGAAAATGTTGCTATTGATGGTGTGGAATTTGAAACAGGTTACGCCGTTTCCGTGCAATACCACCCTGAATCGTCGGGCGGTCCACACGATAGCCTTTATCTTTTCGAAGACTTCCTAAATAAAGTGAAGTTATGAGTAGCCTAGTTTTAACATCATACATTCTTAAATGTGCAAAAAGGGATAAAATCTTCTTTTCAATGCTTGGTGCATTAATTGTGGCATTTCTTGTTTCGTGCTTCATCGGCTCAACTGCGGCTTACGAACAATCGCAAATGCAAATTGTCTATGCTTCCGGCATTTTTCGTGTAATATTCGTCTATGGTTTTGCAATATTCAATGCGTTTTTCATAACGAAAATGTTCCAGACTCGTGAAATTGAAACGCTGCTTGCGGGTCCTGTTCCAAGGTCGTCATTGATATTCTCCCTGATTGTTGCCAACTTTATATTAATCGCCACGCTGGTTGTTTCCATTGCAATTTTGTTGAAATCCGTGTTTTTCGGTGTAATTCCAACAACGCATTTGCTGATTTGGTCTGGAAGTATCATCGCCGAAACGATGATTATCGTTGCCATAACCGCTCTTTTTGCACTTATGC
>CANCKZ010000107.1 GCA_947378695.1 Rickettsiales bacterium | reverse complement strand
ATACGGAACATTTTTAGTATCCCCAATGTGAACGAAATTCAGAGTGTGATTTGCGTTACTGCCTTTGCATATTTCCTCCATTTTTTTGATAGAATCAATCGCAAAAACCAAGCCACCAATGCCAGAATCAATAAATGCAACGGTTGTATTTTTGAAATTTCCTTGCATAATGGTTATAAAAAGCAAAGTAATTTTTTAATGAACTTAGTATTTGTCAAGTTTTTTCTTGAAAAATCTTTTATGCTTCCTAACTGGGTATTATAAAAAATTATTTTTCTTTATGTTTGAAAGGTTGACGGAAAAATCCGCAGAAATTTTGAAATCTGCTGAAAATTTAGCAAAGGCAAAGGGCAACCAGCAAATTCGCCCTGAACATTTTGTTTCTGAAATGCTGACTGAAAAAGATGGCTTCATTCGTGATTTGTTGATTATCTGCAATGCGAATATTTCCCTGATTGAACACTCAATTCGTGATGCCATGATCGCACTTCCACAGGTTACTGGCGATGGCATGGGCAATGTTTATATCTCGTCCGATTTGCAAAAAGTTCTGGTGGAAGCTGATAATTTAGCGAAGAAATCTGGCGATGCTTTCGTTTCACTTGAACGAATTTTGGAGGCGATGGTCTACATTGAATGTTCGGTTACGAAGGCTTTGAAAGCGGGTGGAGTTCAATTGAATAACCTGCGTGAAGCAATTGAAAAAGTGCGTGGTGGAAAGGCGGTTTCGTCGAAATCTGCGGAAGAAAGTTACAACGCTTTGAAGAAATATGGGAAGAATGTGACTCAAAAAGCAAAAGATGGCAAAATTGACCCAATTATTGGCAGGGACGAAGAAATTCGCCGCACAATTCGAGTTCTTTCAAGGCGAACGAAGAATAATCCCGTTTTAATTGGTGAGCCGGGTGTTGGTAAAACGGCAATTGTGGAGGGTTTGGCACTGCGAATTATCAACAACGATGTGCCGGAAAACATGCGTGGAGTTACACTTTTCGAACTTGATATGGGTGCTTTGATTGCAGGGGCGAAGTATCGTGGGGAATTTGAAGAACGCCTGAAAGCGGTGATTAACGAAGTTGAGGCATCAGACGGTAACATTATTTTATTCATCGATGAAATTCACACGCTTGTTGGTGCGGGAAAAACGGACGGTGCAATGGATGCTTCAAACCTTTTAAAACCAGCTCTTGCAAGGGGAACTTTGCGATGCGTAGGGGCAACAACCCTTGATGAATACAGGAAATATATTGAAAAAGACCCAGCACTTGCAAGGCGATTTCAATCCGTTTTTGTTGATGAACCAACCGTTGAAGACACAATTTCAATTTTGCGTGGAATAAAAGACATTTACGAGGCACATCACGGTGTGAAAATTGCGGATTCGGCAATGGTTGCATCGGCGGTTATGTCTGACAGATACATTCAAGACCGCTTCCTGCCTGATAAAGCGATTGATTTAATCGATGAAGCTTGTTCGGCACTGCGTATGAGCATTGATTCCAAACCAGAAGAAATTGACAAAATGGACAGGCAGATTATTCAACTCAAAATTGAACAAGGTGTTTTAAAACGAGAAGACAACGAGGTTTCAAAAAAACGCCTTGCTGAAATTGAAGCAACTTTGAACGGTTTGGTTGAAAATTCCAAGGGTTTGACATCAAAATGGCAGGCGGAAAAAACAAAACTTGAAGAATTGCGTGGTCTTAAAAAGCAGATGACTCAATTGCAAGCTGAACTTGAAGACGCACAAAGAAAGGGCGATTTGCAAAAAGCTGGGGAAATTTCTTATGGAAAACTGCCTGCTATCAAGGAAAAAATTAAGTATATTGAAGCAGGTGCAAATGCGACAATGGTTCGTGAACAAATTGACGAAAGCGATATTGCGAAGGTAATTTCAAAAATCACGGGCATTCCTGTGGATAAAATGATGGAATCTGAACGCAAAAAGTTGCTGGCAATTGCTGAAAAACTTGGCGAAAGGGTGATTGGACAAGAACCTGCAATAACGGCGGTTTCAAATGCAATAAAGCGTTCACGAGCAGGACTTTCCGACCCCAACCGCCCAATGGGTTCGTTCCTTTTTCTTGGTCCAACGGGTGTTGGGAAGACGGAAATTTGTAAAACTCTTGCAAGCTTTTTATTTGACGATGAAAAAGCAATTTTGCGTCTGGATATGTCTGAATACATGGAAAAACATTCGGTTGCAAGGCTGATTGGTGCACCTCCGGGCTATGTTGGTTATGACCAAGGCGGTGTTTTGACGGAATCCGTTCGCAGGCGACCATACCAAATTGTTTTGCTGGACGAAGTTGAAAAAGCTCACCCCGATGTTTTCAACATTTTTTTGCAAGTTTTTGATGACGGTAGGCTGACAGATTCACAAGGGCGAACCGTGAATTTCACGAATACGATTATCATTATGACATCAAACCTTGGTTCGGAATTGATGCAAGAAGGCAAAACTTACGACGAAACAAAAGAACTTGTTATGAGGCGTTTGCACGATTTCTTCCGCCCTGAATTTCTGAACAGGATTGATGAAATTGTTATGTTTGGCAAGTTAAAAAGGCAAGATATGAACAAAATCACCGAAGTTCAACTTGGAAATTTAATCAAAAGACTCACCAGCGAAGGCATTCAATCTGTGATATCAAAGCCAGCGATTGACTTCCTTTCAGAGAATGGCTATGACCCAAATTTTGGAGCAAGACCCCTGAAAAGACTCATTCAAACCGCTGTTGAAAACCGCCTTGCTGACCTAATTTTAGCGGGAAAAGTTCACAAAGGCAGCAGCATTTTGATAGATTCTGACGGCGTGCAGATTTTGTTCAAGAATAATTTGAAGTAGGGTAGGGCGAAAGCGGAACGCAAAGGCATAGCAAAAAAGCAAAGGCGTGGCAAAATTTTTTTGAGGGGTGGTGGTACTCCTCAAAAAAACTGGGAAAAAACTCACTCGCTAACTCTTGCCTTAATTTCTTCGCCAAAGTGCTTAACCATTGCTTGAATTGGCCACGAGGCTGCGTCTCCAAAAGCACAAATCGTGTGTCCTTCAATGCCTTTTGTAATTTCCACAAGTTTATCAACTTCGCTGCGTTTGAAATCGCCAAGTTCGATGCGATGGATTAGGTCGTAAAGCCATTTCACACCTTCACGGCACGGAGTGCACTGCCCACAAGATTCATGCTTATAGAACTTCGTAATTCG
>CANCKZ010000106.1 GCA_947378695.1 Rickettsiales bacterium | reverse complement strand
TGTTATAGTGTACTAGTACGCTATAACACCGAGGAAAAATCGCAAGATTAAATATTCTTGACAAACAAAATCAATTGTTTATTTTTGGAAAATTTAAACTTATGAATGTCTTCCGAAACGAAATTTGATGCGTATTCCGATACCAGATTTTCGAAAAACTTCATGATAATGTCCACAATGGCATTGTTTGTGTTGTCTGTTGTAAGTTATGTTTCGTGGTCGCTTCTTGTAATGTCAATTTCGGGAGTAGGGCGTTATTCTGCCTCACTAACGGACGGTTTTCAAGAACATCTGCTGTTTTTGTTTGCGTCTTTTGTAACATATTGGTCGTTTTATATCGAATACTACGCCTTGATAGGCTTTGCGACTAAATCATTCTTCCTGCCAAAATTACTTGCCCTAACGGTAATTCCTTATGGCTCAATCTTGTTTCTTGCGTGGAAATTTCGTGAGAAAATCGCCGAAATGCGTCCATACAAAAAGGCGGAATCTCTTCACGGTGATGCTCACTGGGCGACATCTAAGGAGATTAAAAAAGCGGGACTTTTCCACAAGGAGGGTCTGTTAATGGGGCAGTATAAAGACGGCGTTTATTTCATAGCAAAGGACTATCAACACGTTCTGCTGTTCGCACCAACTGGTTCTGGTAAAGGTGTTGGGTTTGTAATTCCAAATCTTCTGTTTTGGAAGGAATCGGTATTTGTGCATGATATCAAACTGGAAAACCTTATGCTTACGAGTGGCTATCGGGCAACGGTTTTGAAGCAAAAAGTTTATGCTTGGGTTCCCGCTGCTTCAAACGGACTTTCACACTGTTATAACCCGCTGGACTGGATTTCCTCCAATGCTGGACAAATGGTCGATGACGTTCAGAAAATCACGAGTATCCTCATCGAAAAACAGGAGTTCTGGGAAAACGAAGCACGGGCGTTGATTACAGGGGTTATTTTGTTCCTAATAGCAGACGACACAAAACCAACATCATTTGGCGAGGTTGTGCGAACTCTTCGTAGTGATGACACGGCACACATGCTTGCTTCTGGTCTTGATGTTTTTGGCGATAAAATTCACCCGGTAGGCTACATGAACCTTGCCGCATTCTTGCAAAAAGCAGATAAAGAACGCTCCGGTGTAATTTCAACGGCGAACTCAAAGCTTGACCTTTGGTCCAACCCAATTATCGATAAAACAACCTCACGCTCCGATTTCAACATTGAAACATTTAAGCATGTAACAACAACGGTTTATGTGGGCTTAACACCAGATAACATTCAGCGTTTGCGTCCTTTGATGTCCATGTTCTACCAACAAGCTTCACAGTTCTTGACAAAACACATGCCAACTCCGGACGAAAAATATGGTGTTCTATTTCTTATGGATGAGTTCCCAACTCTTGGTAAAATGGAGCAGTTCCTTTCTGGGATTGCCTATTTCCGTGGTTATAAAGTGAAGCTTTTTCTGGTTATTCAAGATACCCAACAGCTCAAAGGGGCTTATGAAGATACTGGTATGAACTCGTTCCTTTCAAACTCAACCTATCGTGTAACTTACGCCGCCAACAACATTGAAACGGCAAAGTTGATTTCCGAACTTGTGGGGAATAAAACCGTTGCTTCGGAATCTATGAATGCACCGAAATATTTTGATATGAACCCAACCTCTCGCTCGCTTTCACTTTCAAAAGCACAAAGGGCGTTGCTTTTGCCTCAGGAAATTCTTCAAATGGACAGAAAATGGCAGATTATCCTGATCGAGGCATCGTCTCCTATTAAATGCAGTAAAATTTTCTACTACAAGGATACCTTCTTCACAAAACGCCTTTTGAAACAAATTGAACTGCCAAAACAGGAATTTACAGGTGGCGGTAAGAAAAATGACGATGCTTTGAACGGCAAAGTGGACGATGTCAAAATGCTGGCAAACCACCCAGATGCTAAGCCTACTCCAAAACCAAAAGAAGATCTGAAAAAACCTGAGGATTCCGCCGCCGCCTAGCTAAGGAAATCCATTGAAATATCAACGGCATTAACGGAGTGCGTTAAGTTACCAATTGAAATGTAGTCAACATCAACTTCGCAATAGCTTGCAATGTTTCCAAGGTTAATTCCGCCTGAAACCTCAATTTTAATTGTGGAATGTTTGCGAATAAACGCACTTGCAATGGCAATATCTGCAATGGACATGTTATCAAGCATAATAATATCAATTTTTGCATTCACCGCTTCTTTCACTTGCTCAATGTTTTCGCATTCAACTTCAACTTGCATCGATGGCTGATTTTTCTTCACAAGACGCACCGCTTCGCTGATGTTTCCTGCTGCCATTATGTGGTTGTCTTTAATCATAACCATTTGTGCAAGGTTCATGCGGTGGTTGAAACCTCCGCCTGTTACAACGGCATATTTTTGAAGTTTTCGAACCAATGGCACGGTTTTGCGAGTATCAAGAATTTTAATCTTCTCATTTCCAAGGGTCTCCACAAAAAGGTTAGTCTTCGTTGAAATTGCACTAAGGTGTTGAATTAAGTTCAAACACGAGCGTTCAACTTGCAGTAACTCCTTAACAGAAGCTTTGCCGGCAATTATGCTTTCACCATATTCCACAACACTGCCGTCTTTTCTGCAAATTTCCAGCGAATAGTTCGCCATAACAGATTCAAACGCTTGCACAAATGAATCGATCCCGCATAAAATAAATGGTTCAAGGTTTTTGGATATAACCCGAAAGTTTTGCAACTTGTTTTGTATAATGATAGAATTTGTCGTGACATCGGAAAATGCTTGGTCTTCCTTTAAAATTGCCATGATATCAGCCTTTGTAATGTTCATAAAATGCCGTGAATTTTTTTAGTAGTTTGAATATCTTGCATAATTTGAAAATGCAATTCATTTATGCTTGAAAAGTGTTTTTCTTGACGAATTTTTTCCAAAAATGAAATTTTTACTTCCACATCGTAAATATCCTGTGCAAAATTGAAAATATGAGTTTCAAGAAGCGGTTGTAAGTTGCTTTGAAATGTTGGTTTTGTGCCAAAATTGGAAATTGATGGGAATATTTTGCCGTTAATTTCAATTTGCGTGGCATAGACTCCAAACGGTGGAAAAATTTTATTTTCCGGAAAAACCATATTTGCAGTTGGCGTTTTAAGTTGGGTTCCCGCAATTTTTTGACCATGAATAACCGTGCCAGTTAAATGAAATGGAATGTTGGAAAGTTTGCAATACTGGGTGAAATCGCCA
>CANCKZ010000105.1 GCA_947378695.1 Rickettsiales bacterium | reverse complement strand
ATTCCACAACCACTTTCAGAACGAGAATACAAAGAAATGCTTTCCACAATGATGAAATCATCTGAAGGAAAAGCCGCAGATATCGCATTCGAAATTGGCATGGATGTCAAAGTTCGCTCCGGTTCATTCAAAGATTTCAAAGGAACAATCATAAAAATCGATAAAACGAAAAATTCTCTTGAAATTTCAGTTTCTGTATTTAATAGAGAAACTTCCGTTGAAGCTTCGTTTGAAGATGTTGAAATATTATCCAACAATAATTAATTAAAGAAAAATGAATAGTGGAAAAAAACCTGATGGTTCTTTTAAATTGATTTTGCAAGCTGGTAAGGCAAATCCTGCACCTCCCGTTGGTCCTGCTATGGGTCAAAGAGGTCTTAACATTATGGAATTTTGCAAGCAATTCAATGATGCAACCTCCAAAATGGTTGGTCCTGTGCCAGTAATTATCAATTTCTATAAAGACAAAAAATTCTATATTGAAATTAAAACTCCACCGGCATCATATATGATTCTTGAAGCAATTGGTCTAAAAGCTGGTTCAAAAGAAGCTGGAAAGATTATGGTTGGTAGTGTAAAGCGTTCAAAACTTGAAGAAATTGCACATATCAAAGTTAAAGATATGACCGCAAATTCAATTGATGCTTCAATTTCGACTCTTATCGGAACAGCGATTTCAATGGGAATAACAGTTGATAACAATTCTTAATAAAAATAAATATGGCACAGTCAAAACGCATTAAAGGTTTTTTAAAAACCTCTCAAATAGACCTCAACAAACAATACACAATTGAAGAGGCAGTTTTAGTCATTTCACAATATGCACAATCTTCATCAACAAAATTCCCTGAATCCGTTGATGCTCATGTCATTCTTGGTGTTGACCCAACAAAAGGTGATCAAGTTGTTAAATCAACAGTGACGCTCCCACACGGAACAGGTAGAACTGTGCGTGTATTGGTTTTCGCTGAAGGTGATGATGTAAGAAAGGCTCTTGAATCTGGTGCAGTTGCTGCTGGTGGTGATGAACTTATTGACCGTGTTAAAAACGGATTTATGGATTTTGATAAATGTATTGCAACCCCTGGAATAATGAAAAAACTTGCCCCACTTGGTAAGGTTCTTGGTCCTCGTAACCTTATGCCAAACCCAAAACTCGGCACAGTTACACAGGATATCGTTGATACAGTGAAATCATTTATTGGTGGTAAAATTGAATACAGAACCGGTCAGGATCCTGTTGTTCGTGTTTCTGTTGGTCGTGCAAATTTTGATAACGCAAAAATTGTTGAAAATATTAAAGAACTTATTTCTTCAATCAAGCAAGCCAAACCTGCAACGGTTAAAGGCTCTTATATCATCAAACTTTGTTTATCAACGACAATGTCTGGATTTAGTTTAAAAATTCCGTCATCATCTTTATAAATAATAAAAAATTAATACTTGACATTTAAAAAATGTCAATTTTATACACAAACTAGTTTCTTTACAAATATGAATAGAAGTGCAAAAAGTGATTTGGTAACAGAGTTGAAGAATATGTATTCTTCGTACAACTATGTTTTTCTTGTAAATACATCTGGTATGCTTTCAAACACTAATAATGAAATAAGAAAAAAGCTATTAAAAACAGACGCAACAACGATTGTTGCAAAAAATACGCTGAATGATATTGCAGTAAGGGATACAACCCATTCAGTTCTATCAAACACTCTAATTGGTCAAAATATGTCTATTTTCGCTAAAGACCCTGTTGAAGTTACTAAAATATTGAGCTCTTATGCAAAAGATGATACTTCTGGTATCAAAATCGTCGGTGTTTCCGATGGAAAAAATTTTTACGGTGAAAGCTATGTGAAGAATCTAGCAACAATGCCAAGTATGGACGTAATCCGTGCTTCGTTGCTTTCAGCTATTCAATCCGTTCCAAGAAAAATTGCCTACTCTTTATTATATTATCCAACATCTATTGGTCGCGTAATTAGTAGCAATTTTAATCTGAAATAATAACTTTTTTATAAATATATGGCTGATATACAACAAATTGTTGAAAAACTTTCATCTCTAACAATTCTTGAAGCTGCTGAGCTTGTAAAACAACTTGAAACAACATGGGGTGTTTCTGCTGCTCCCGTTGCAGTTGCCGCCGCATCTGCTGCTCCATCTGCTGCTGTTGAAGAACAAACAGAATTTACTGTTACTCTTGTTGCTGCTGGTGAGAAAAAAATCGAAGTAATCAAAGAGGTTCGTGCTATTACTGGTCTTGGTTTGAAAGAAGCTAAAGATTTAGTTGATGGTGCACCAAAAGCTGTGAAAGAAGGCGTATCTAAAGCTGATGCTGAAGATTTCAAGAAAAAACTTGAAGCTGCCGGCGCAAAAGTTGATGTTAAATAGTTTAACATTGATTTTCTGATGTGATACATCATAATTGACATATCTTTTATAGTTTTGATGATTGAAAGAATAAATATAGACCCTTATAAGTTTTACAGCGATAATTCCTCCTCTTTGCTTGAGTTTCAAAGAAGGTCTTATAGCGACTTTTTACAATCTAATGCAGGCCTTGAGGGCTTTTATCGTGATATATCGTTGGAGTCTATACTTCGTTCCGTATTTCCTATATCTGACACATTTGGCTCTTTGTCAATTCAGTATGTATCACATAGGCTTACACTTCCAAAGTACAACGAACAGGAGTGTATAGATCGTGGATTTACATATTGCTCAACGCTTCATGTAACTCTGCGTATGTTCTATTACGAAGTGGACGAAACTTCTGGTGTAGCCGAGGTTTCCGCCATTAAAGAACAAGAAGTTTTGTTATGCGAAATTCCATTGATGTCATCAAATGCTGGCTCATTTATTCTTAATGGAGTTCAAAAAGTCATTGTTTCACAAATTCATAGGTCTCCTGGTATCTTTTTTGAAAAAGACCACCAAAGAGGGATTTTTGGATATTCTGCCTCAATTATACCTTATCGTGGTAATTGGGTTGATTTCGAATTTGACGCAAAAGGTTCATTGTACTTCCGTATAAACCGCAAAAAAAAGATTCATTCTGCATTTCTTTTGTCATCATTTGGCAAATCATCTGGAGACATTATCAATATTTTCTGCAAATCTCTCAATATAACGCTCATAAATAGCAAGTTATCAATTGAACTTAAAGAATTTGGTAAAAATATTACACTTGACCTACACAACGATTCTGGCGAAGTCATATTCCATTCTGGTGCAAAAAATAAATCATCGCTTCAAAAAAATCATTCCAAT
>CANCKZ010000104.1 GCA_947378695.1 Rickettsiales bacterium | reverse complement strand
TTTGTAGCAGCTTCACCCGGGTGAATTTTGTTTTGGATACCGTCCAAACCTGCAAGCAAAAATGCTGAAAATAACAAGTATGGGTTGGAAAGTGGGTCGGGGAATCTTGCTTCAATGCGTTTTGCTTTCTCACCAGACATGTGCGGAATGCGAATTGATGCCGAGCGGTTTTTCGAAGAATATGCCAAATAAACAGGTGCTTCAAAACCCGGAACAAGGCGTTTGTAACTGTTCGTTGTTGAATTCGCAAAAGCGTTCAATGCCCTTCCATGTTTGATAATTCCACCAATGTAATATAGTGCATTTTCTGAAAGTCCGTCCATTTCGTTTCCGGCAAATGTGTTTTTGCCATCTTTCCAAATTGATTGGTGAACATGCATTCCGGAGCCGTTATCAGCAGCGATTGGTTTTGGCATAAATGTTGCGGTTTTACCATAAGTTGATGCAACATTTTTCACGATGTACTTATATTTTTGAACATTATCTGCGGTTGTGATTAGATCGCTAAACTTAATTCCAATTTCACTTTGTGAAGATGCAACTTCGTGGTGGTGCAAAATTGCTTCAAGCCCCGTTTCACGCATAATTGAAACCATTTCCGAGCGAATATCCACATGGTGATCAACCGGTGCAACTGGGAAATATCCACCTTTTGTTGAGGGGCGGTGTCCTAAATTGAACGAAGATTCGCAATTGCTAACATTTCCAAGTTCGGAAGATGTAATTTTGTAAAATGAGTTGTAATCTTCAACTTTACATTCAACTGCGTCAAAAAGGAAGAATTCGGGTTCTGGTCCAAAGTATGCTGCGTCGCCTAGTCCCGTTGATTTAAAATATTCCATTGTTTTTTTTGCGATGGTGCGAGGGTCACGGTCATAGCCTTCTTTTGTTTTCGGATCATGAACATCACACGAAACGACAAGGGTCTCCTGCGAGGTGAATGGGTCAACGAATGCACTTGAAAGATCGGGGATAAAATACATATCAGATTCCTCAATTCCCTTCCAGCCATTGATTGATGAACCGTCGAATGCTACACCATTGCTTAGCAAGTCTTCGTCAACTTCTGACGCACAATATGTAATGTGATGCCAAATTCCACATAAATCCGTAAAACGGAAATCAATATATTTAATCTCTTTTTCTTGTATCAATTTTTGAAAATCGGGGAAGGTCATATATGCTATAATATAAATTACCGAATTTGAATAAAAAAAAAACTCAATGTCAAGAAAAAAAACTTGACATTTGAAATTTATATCTACTCTAAAAAATCACTAATTTTATTTTTAATATGAAAATTCTTTCTTCAAAAGGTCGCGGTGTAACTCTTGTGGAGCTTTCCATTGTTCTTGCAATTCTTGGAATTCTAATCGTTGCAACAATCAGTGGTAAATCTTTAATTGACATGGCTCGTGCAACGGCTACTATCCAATATTTCAAAGATCGCTCAGTTGCTATGCAATTGTTTGATGCTTCATATTCCGCAACCCCAGGAGATGCTTCATACGCAAATATTATTGATTTAACGCCAACTCTTTACGGTGATGCTGCAAACGGTATTAACACAATGTCAGAAACAGCAGGTGTTGATTACCACTTCTCTCTTGCAAAATTATACGCTCGCACAATTGCTACAGCAGCAATCACAGGTGGAACATCAACAGCAACGGGAACAGTTGCCGACTATGGACAACTACTAACAAAATCAAAGGTTGCTGGTTCATATGTTTTCACATTCTCAACAACTGCTTCAAACCACTTCCACGGTATTGGTGCAATTGGAACAACAACATACACTCCAATCGCGTCACCAATGTTCAAAATTATTGATACAAAAACAGATGATGGTGTTTCAGGAACAGGGTTTGTTCAATGTGTCAAAGACATTACATTTGGTGCGACCGGTGCAAATGCCGCAATTGTAACTGATGTTGCTAACACATACGACACCACATGCGTATTAACATTCTCAACTTCAATGTAATACAACTAAAATTATGGTTCATATTTTGAGCCCACATTTTATGACAAATCTATCAGCCATTTTGGACGCTTTAAATAAGATGTCTGAAATGGCTTTTGTCGTTGGAGGACTTCCCCGAGACTACATATTTCACCTCAAATCTCAAAACCAAAGACCGCAAAAAATTTCGCCGTCATTGTTCAAAATTGATTTTTCAAACTTCACGCATTTCGTTGAAAATCAACCATTTTGCGATATCGATATTTCCGTAAATCTTACGCCAAAACAGGTTGGAAAAATGCTTGAAGAGGCACTTCCATTGTGCAAAAGAGTTCGCAACTTTGCAACAAATTCAATGGAATTGCCAAATGCAAAGCTTGATGTAACCTCCTCACGGATTGATTTTGAATGCGACGGAAAAAACGCAAAAATGAAACTTGGTGCCAGCATTTTCCGTGATTCACACCGCCGAGACTTCACCTTCAACGCACTATATCTTAACTCCCGCGGTGAAATTTTTGATTTCCACGGTGGAATTGATGCGATTTTTTCACACAAAATTGAGTTCATTGGCGATGCCCACACTCGAATTTGCGAAGACTTCACCCGCATTCAAAGATATGAAAAATTTTGCGAGCGATTTTCCATGCAAAATGTGGCGATTGACGAGGTGATTGCTCAAATTAAAAAAAGCAAAACGCACCCAAGTATTATGCGGTAAATGCCGAAAAATTCGAAGTCTTTCCTAGCTTTCACAAGGGTTTTGAGGATTTTGATACTTAAAAATGCGAACAAAAATGCCACAAACATGCTTGAAATCAACACAATTGGCGACTGCATACTTACCCCAGAAGCATAGCTGTTCCAGAACTCAAACACTGTTGCACACAGAATTATTGGCACGCCGGCAAGGAAGGAAAGTTCCATTGCGGTGCTTTTTGATAGCCCAGAAAAAATTCCGCCAAACACCACGGATGCGGAGCGTGAGACCCCCGGGATAAGCGAAAGTGTTTGAATTAAGCCAATTTTTGCGGCAGTTGTGTGTGAAATTTGCAAAATATCGCCCTGATTTCCACTTTTTTTGCGGAAAATCAGCATAATAACCCCACCGATGAGAAGGTTTATTCCCATAATTTTCAGGATATTTGCCTCAAAAACTGCAAGATATCCCAGCTTGTGAAGGGCAAAGCCTGCGATTAAAGTTGGCAAAGTTATGGCGATTAATGTGAGGATTAGCTTGGGTTTTCGTGAGACAACCTCCGCAAACATTATACCAATATATTTTTTATATGAGACAAAAACCGCCAAAATTGCACCAAGTTGAACCCCTACAACGAAC
>CANCKZ010000103.1 GCA_947378695.1 Rickettsiales bacterium | reverse complement strand
GTGAGGTGCAACATTCATTTCAAAAATCAGCTTTTTGTAAAGCCCACCGTGATGCTTTGAGAGTTTCTCCTCGCTGGAAATATAAAGCTTTTCGTAGTGTGTGTAGCCATTTTTTCTCAGCATTTCTTCAATCACAATTCGTGGATATGTGATATCGCTTGTGAAAATAATGCGTTTGTTTAAATTTACGGCGAATTTGTAAAGCTTGAAGATATATTGCCTTTTGCGACAAATATCAAGATCAAACCCAAGTTCAAACGAAACAGCCTTGTCTTTATCAATGTGAATATGTTCGTATATGTCATCAATCGTTACTTCCTCTTTAAGCTTTTTTTTCAGGATCAAATCATTTCTTGCATGTTTTTCAGCACGAATTCGAACGCTTGCAAATTTCTTGTTTGGAATTAACTTTTCCACAATTTTATACATTTCATTGTGATGCAAAAACGGACGAACTATTGCCGTGTCAAATATATCAAAGGAAATAACTTCGCATTCTTTTACTTTTTGAAATGGGTCGCATTGTTCAATGCTTAGAATTTTCTGGAACATAATTATAGCCTATAAACTTTTTCTAGGAATATTGGAATCCACGCTTCCGGTTCATCGCCAACTTCGTTCCTGATATTTCGCAGAAGCTCTACGGTTTCGGCTCTGCCTGAAAGAATATGAATTGCGTCCATCATACCTGAAAGGTTAATTCTTGCGATGGCGGTTTTTGCCTCCTGTTTAACAAGGAAAAAGCGTGAGGCAGGATCGATCGTTTTCACAAGGTCAAGTTCTTTATCTGAAAGCATGAACATTGACTGATAAGTTTCGGTTGCTCGCATGTTTGGAAGGAAAATTTGCGTTGCCGTTTGTTGAACAAGGGTATCACTAATAGCAGATTTCGTCGCATCTTCAACGGATTGAGTCGCAAACACAACCATAGCATTCAACTTCCGCATAACTTTCAACCAGTCCTTAATTTTTGGTGCAAAAACGGGGTTATCAATCAACGCCCAAGCTTCATCAAGAATAACAATTGTTGGAGTGCCATCAAGAGATGTCTGTATTCTGTGGAAAAGATAGTTAAGCGTTGGGGCAAGGGCGGTGGGATCTTGAAGAATTGGTCCCATTTCAAAACCAAAAACACTGCCTTTGGAAAAATCAAGATCGTCCGTTTCGTTATCAAACATATTCGCCTTTTCACCTTCGCCGTGCCACTTTGCAAGTTTTGAAGCAATTGAGCCAACAAATTCCGTGCCAAAAAACGATGCGGCGTTTCTCATTGTTCTTTGATGCTTTGGCAAACGATATATTCCATCAACCGCTTGTGCAATGGTTGCGGATTCCTCCGGCGTAATTTGCCGAACCTCATTGCCAGTGATAAGATTGGAGAACCACTCAAACAAAAATGCCTTATTCGCGGAATTATCCGTTAGGTGCAACGGGTTGAAATTCGATTTTTCGGCAGGGTCAAGAACTGAATAATTTCCGCCCAAGGCACGGATGAAAATTTCTGCACCGTGGTCTTTATCAAAAAAGAACATTCGTGGACGAAACTTCTGTGCCTGTGCACAAAGGAAGTTCATCAAAACTGTTTTACCTGCCCCGGTTGGTCCAATAATCATAGTATGCCCAACATCACGCACATGGAAGTTGAAAAAGAACGGAGTTCCCGAAATTGTGTTGAACACGGTTACAGCGTCCCCCCAGTGGTTTCCCGTAATTTTTCCAAGTGGGAAATTGTGCATTGAAGCAAAGCCTGCAAGGTTGAGCGTGCTAATTGTTGCTTTGCGAATAATCATTGATTCATTTCCGGGGAGCTGTCCCCAGAAGCAAGCCTCCATGTTGATTGTTTCACGCACATTCACAATACCAATGTTTGTCAGTTCCACGCCAACGGAAGAGCAGCGTTTATCAAGGTTTTTCTTGCTATCGGCAATACAAAGAATGCTTAGATGATGCCCACCAAAGGCAAATTTCCCCGCCATTGCTTCGTCAAGGGCTCGTGTAATTTCACCAATTTGTGAAAAGGAGGGATCCTGCGATTGTATCAACCTTCTTTGCTGTAATTGCATTTTACCAATGGCGTTTTGCTTGTCAAGATATCCAAAACTTTGGGTTATTATAAGTTCAAATGGCAGCGTGAGGAAGGCATCAAGCAAACCCGCATGGGTTGATGGTCGATAGTTCTTCAACGAGACAACCCCCATATACTTCACCCCAATTGCAGAATGCGATTCTATTGTTTTGCGTGAAGTGTAAATTCGTGATGTTTGAAGGTAGCGGTCAATTGTTGTTTTTGGAAGGAGGTATCTCTGTTTTTGAAGACCACTCGTAAGCATTCCAAGAAATTCAAGCATTTCACAGTAATAGGCATCACCCTCTTTTTGAACCTTTAAAACGGAGGCATCGTATCCGTGGAATGATTGCAGAACCTTTTCAACATTTTCGGAAAGCTCGGCGTAGGCATCTGAAAGTGATTGGTTCACATCGGAGTTTTCCTCGTCCTTGTTAAAAGAAGCGGCAATGTTACTTAGGGCATTCGTCATTTTATTGTTCCGCCGAACGATTGTTATATAATGTTCGTTCACGAAGACATACTCCGGTGCGTGACGGTCTTCCCATTGTTTATTGAGTTTCTTTGCAAAGTTGTTGTCAAATTCTCCCTTAGGATACGAAGACTGCCTTCTTCGCAAAGTGTGAATGTAGATAGTGAAATTTCCCCCAACCATCGCTTTAAAAAGGTTGTTTCGCAATGTTTTCTTTGCATCAATTTCAACATCATCGGCAGCTTCAAAGGAAAAACCCTCAACCTTGACTATGGAGACAAGATCCTGTTTTTTCGTAAGAATTGTGTTATCGCTGAAATGACACAGGTATGGTATGAAGCTTGAAGCAGGAGCTTCCTTCTTCTGAATACGATGGTATTTCGGCAAGAAATTACTTAACAAAGCCTTTTCATAAATTTATATTATATATGTATAAATCTATTTGTGAATTGTCAAGTTGAAAAGCGTTTGACAATTTTTGCCCGCTTTTTTCCTTGGTGTTATAGTGTACTAGTACAGTGATACAAAAATAAAAAAGAAAAAAAATTTCCAAAACCAAAATCGAAAAAACCCTTATGGGAATTGACTTTATCATTTTAGTGAAAATCTCGCATCTTCATTTTGTTATAGTATGCTATAACAAAAGCGGGGTTTTTGGCGGGAAAAAAATGTTTTGGCAGGGAAAATTGCCCTCACAAATCTTAAAAACCCGTGGTGCCATCTGGGACTGCCTAAGGGTGCGTGCGTGCTTTTCGGGGAGGTATTCCTTCGCTATCGCTTCGTCACACCTCGCAAAAACCCCGCTTCAAAATGTATAATTAATGGCGATGGAGTGTGGAAGCGGTTTTGTGGCAAATCACAGCAGAAGGCGAAGTTTTTGTGGG
>CANCKZ010000102.1 GCA_947378695.1 Rickettsiales bacterium | reverse complement strand
AACCACACGCACAGTTTCAGTTAATTTAATTTTGATATATGAAAATCGCATTTTTTGGAACAAGTGAATTTGGAGCAGAAACATTAAAGCAACTTCACGAAAATTTTGGCGTTGAATTTGTTGTGACGGGCATTGCAAAGCAGGCAAACCGTGGAAAAAAAGTGACGAATACTCCCATTTTTGAGCTTGCAAAAAGCCTTGGAATTGAGCGGGTGTATACTCCCGAAAAATTGACGGCAGAATTTGAGGAATATCTGAAACAAATCGATTTTGCCGTAGTTGTTTCATTTGGAATGATTCTGCCGGAAAGAATTCTGAATTCTGCGAAAAATTTCGTGAATTTACACCCATCATCCTTGCCTTTATTTCGTGGAGCAGCCCCAATTGAGCGAACCCTTGAAGCAGGACACACACAAACCGACATTTGCGTTATTAAAATGACAAAAAAACTTGATGCAGGAAGTATAATCGCAAGGCAACATTACGAAATTCAACCACAAGATGACGCAAACACCCTTCACGAAAAATTTTCAAGCATTGGTGCAAATTTGATTGTGGATTTAATAAAAAACGGGGCAAAAATGGAGGAAATCCAAAACGATGACGCTGTTATTTATGCAAAAAAAATTGAGAAATCTGAACTTGAACTTCACGAAAACGAGCATTCGACAACTGACATTTTGAACAAAATTCGTGCGTTTGCATCGTGTGGATACTGTTTCAAAATGCACGATGGTAAGCGTTTTAAGTTTATTTCGGCACAAATTTCAAACACAAGGCTGACAAAAATTGATGTTGCCTGCACGAATGGCTTCGTTTCGCCGTTGATAATTCGCCCAGAAGGCAAGGGAAATTTAAGCGTGAAGGATTTACAGTTTTAATCGTTCAGCAAAAAAGCACCGCCATCAACGAACAGATTCTGCCCATTCACATATCCCCCATTCACAAGATATTCCACCGCAAGAATGATGTCCTCCACCTTGCCTTGTTTTTGCAATGGAATTGACGAAATTTTGTGGTTTATATAGGAATCGCTTGGCAAAACACCTTCTTCTTCAATAATAAAACCGGGGGAAATTGCATTAACACGCACATTTGGAGCAAGCTCCACGGCAAGGTATTTGGTAAGCTCCAAAAGGGATTTTTTCGATTGCAGATATTCAAAATATTGCGTTTTTGTGCGTGTAGTGTTTTTGTCCAGCATGTTAATTATAAGCCCACCCGCCCCATTTTGCAGATGTTGTTGCATCGCAAAAGCTTGGCACAACAACGCAGGAGCAAAAAAATGCACGGCAAAATTCTTCAAAAGCCCAGTGCTTGTCGTGTTTTTGATGGTGGATTTCTCGAAAAATGAAGCGTTATTGACAAGGATATCAATTTGTGGGAAATCGTGCAGGATTGCTTGGAAAAACTGCGGAATTTGTTCGTAATTTTCAAGATTGTGCTGATAAACCCTGCATTTAACTTGAAAAGTTTCCTCCAACATATTCGCATTTTGCGTGGCAATTTCAACCGAATTATTGCAGTGAAGTGCGATATTATGCCCATTTTTGGCGAAAAATCGTGCAATTTCAAGGCCTATTCTTTTTGCACCGCCCGTAATTAAAACCGTTGACATTTCACCCGTTAAACTTTAAATTACATAAATTATGCGTTGGGCTATGTCAAGAAAAATGAATATTGGAATTATTGTTGCGGGGGGAAATGGCACTCGTTTTGGTGGAAATATTCCAAAGCAATTCGTGCAACTTCACGGAAAAGAGGTTATCCAGCACTGCGTTCAAACCCTTGTAGACATTGAAGAAATTGATAAAATTGTGATTGTTTGTCACGAAAATTGGATTGCTCATACGCAAGCATTGTTTGCGGGAAATGCGAAAATTTTTGTGACCTGTGGCGGGGAAACTCGCTTTTTTTCGTCCTTCAATGGGTTGAAATTTGTGCGTGAAAATGGCTGGATTGGCAATGTTTTAATCCACGATGCTGCAAGACCGTTTGTCACGAAAAGGATAATTGACGATTGCATTACCAACTTGGAAAATTTTTCGGCATTAACGGTTTCCGTGCCGGTTGTTGATACAATTGTGATTGCAAAGGACGGTTTTGTTCAGGAAGTTCTTGATAGAAGCAGGCTTTTTGGGAATCAGACCCCTCAATGTTTTTGGTTTGAAACAATTTGGAATGCTTACAATGCGGCGATAATTTCAGGGAAAAGCGACAATTTCACTGACGATATTTCTGTTGTTCTTGCAAACGGTGGAAAAGTGAAAATTGTGAATGGTGATGTTGGCAACAAAAAAATTACCAACATCAAGGATTTGTGAATTGTTAAGCGCGAAGCTTAACGGTGAATTATTGAACGATGTCAACGATTCTTTTGTTTCTTGCACCAACTCTGAAAGAAACGCTACCTTCCGCAAGAGCGAAAAGTGTGTAATCTTTACCGCAGCCAACACCTGCACCAGCGTGATATTTGTTACCAACTTGACGAACAATAATGTTCCCCGGGATAACATGTTCACCACCAAATTTTTTTACACCACGATATTGTGGGTTTGAGTCTCTTCCGTTTCTGGTACTACCACCCGCCTTCTTACTAGCCATGTTATGTTAATTAATTGCTAACGATTTTATTGATTTTGATTCTTGTGAAGTCTTGTCTGTGACCTTTCTTTTTTCTAAAAGTGTGACGCTGTCTGTTTTTAAAAACAATCAGTTTTGGTCCACGGAAGTGTTTAACAACCTCGCATTGAACGGACGCTTTTGGGTTGAAAGAGGTGTCGTTGCCAGATGTAAGAAGTAATACTTCGTTGATTTCAAATAAATGACCTTCATTTGCAAAAGCCATAAGGTCTATGTCAAGTTCTTGACCTTCAACAACCTTAAACTGTCTTCCGCCAGATTTTACCACAGCAAACATATAAAAACAAAATTAAATTTTCTAAGTTAAGGCGTGTAAAAGGCTTTTTTTTATTTGTCAAGCAAGTTTTTATTTTTGTTGATATAAGGGTTTGCTATTATTGTTCCATCTTGCAGAGTTATGGAATTTGGAAGCTTTACTACATCAATGTTAAAATGTTTTTCTTCCAGTTTTACAATACCAATTTTTTCATCTTGATTTCTCTTGAGTGTATTGTAATATTCACCTAAATCAATACGCAAATCGTTACTAACTTTGTTGTTTGGCGGTATAAAAAACTTAATTTTTTTACATAAATTATACCGCTTCAATGCTTTGATTACTGGTATAAAATCTGTATCGGCAGAGCAAATAATAATGTTATCAGGCTTTTGATATACACAGTCTAGAATTATGCTCAATGCTAGATTTACATCCGTTTGCTTTTCTTCGTGTTCATACATTTTATCATGATTACATTTTGGACATCGCAAACCAAAATTATCACAATACTTACAAGTCACATTTCTTTTTGCAAAATTACCGCTAATAACTCTAATAT
>CANCKZ010000101.1 GCA_947378695.1 Rickettsiales bacterium | reverse complement strand
TTCAAAAACTTCGCCTTGTTTCGGAAAAAACCTTCGCTGATAACACAGTTCGGGTTTTTTCCAATTCGTAATTTGACACACAAAAGGGTTAAATATGCCCCCTTGCAATCAACAATTCAGCAATTTGTACTGAATTTAACGCAGCACCTTTGCCGTAAATGTTATCCGCAACAATCCACATATTCAAGCAGTTTGGGCGGGAATAATCTCTTCTTATGCGTGAAACATACACTGGAAATTCCTTTACGCAGTCTTTGTTTGTTGCGTAACCGGCGTTTTCTCTGCGGTCAAGAACTGAAACTCCGTCTGCGTCTCGTAATATTTCCATAATATCCTCATCCTCCGGAAGTTCGTTTTCAAATTCAATGTTGACAGATTCCGCGTGACCAACAAAAACAGGCACACGAACGCAAGTTGCCGAAACTTCAATGTTTGCGTCCATAATTTTCTTCGTTTCAACAATCATTTTCCATTCCTCTTTTGTGTTGCCGTCTGCCATGAAAACATCAATGTGGGGAATGCAATTGAAGGCGATTTCTTTGGTGAATTTTTGCGGTGCAACATTTATGTGTTTCAGTGGCTCAAAAACGGATTTTGACTGATTATACAGCTCGTCCATGCCTTCTTTGCCTGCTCCTGAAACGGATTGATATGTTGAAACAACGATGCGTTTAATTTTGAAAAGCTTATGAAGCGGAGCAAGTGGCACAAGCATTTGAGCAGTTGAGCAATTCGGGTTTGCAATAATGTTTCTTGCTTTGTAGCCATCAACAGCTTCGGGGTTCACCTCTGGCACAACCAATGGAATGCCTTCTTGCATTCTGAACTGTGAAGTGTTGTCAATTACAATGCAACCTTGTGAAGCAGCAATTGGAGCATACCGTTTGGAAACCTCACCACCCGGCGAAAACAGGGCAATATCCGTTCCTGTAAAGTCGTATTCTGCCAAATCTTGAACGATAACATCAACGCCTTGGAAGCGGATTTTTGTTCCTGCTGAACGCTTTGAAGCAAGGCAGACTAGCTCGCTTACTGGGAAATTGCGGTCCTTCAAAACATTAATCATTTCCCTTCCAACATTTCCACTTGCACCAACAACGGCAACTTTATATTTTTTCATCGTAATAATTCTATTATTTATATACCCCAATCAAAACAAATTGAAAATATAGTGTCAAGTGATTTTATCAAATAATTTTATCAAACCATTGCGTCAAATTATTTTTTCTTGACACAACAACTTCCCCTCAATTAACTTGCCATACATTAACTTGTTTAATATTATATGATTAAGAAAATTGCACTAATTTCAATTATTGCCCTTTTAACATTTGCCTGTGAAAAACAAACATTTGTTGTGAATAAAAATATTAAACACGCCCAAATGCCTGAAAATTCAACATTTAAAGGGACGGATCACCAGTTCTTCTGGGGTCTAGCTTCCGATTCAAACCACAAGCCTCTTGAAATGTGCGAAGGTGGTGTTGATATGATTGGAACGCAGAAAACTTTTGTAAATGGACTGCTTGGCGTAATAACCTATGGAATATACACACCAAGAACATACCAAGTTCAGTGTTCAAAATAGCATAAATTTCGCCAAATCTTCGCCACGCACCAACATAAAAATTGGTGCACCCGGCGGGGTTCGAACCCACAACCACTGCCTTCGGAGGGCAGTATTCTATCCAGTTGAACTACGGGTGCTTGCATTTCGTTCAACAAAACGCTTGCCTTTCAAAGGTTGATTTTATTATTTTTGAAAATCAAGATAAAAATACTTGACATTTATTTTTTGTGAATTTACACGCTGAAACATTAAATTGTTTATTGATATGCCAAAAAGAGTATTAGTTGGTGCCGTTGAAAAGGTAATTAGCCCAGAAACCGTTTCGGTGACTGTTGTGAAGGTTAAGGCGCATCCTCTTTATAAGAAAATTATTCGCCTAACTACAAAGTATATGGCACATGTTGAAGCTGGTCAAAAGGTGGAAGCTGGTCAAAAAGTTGAAATTGAGGAATCAAAGCCGATTTCCAAATCAAAAAAGTGGATTGTAAAAACTGTTTTAGTATAAAAAATTATGATAATATTAGGTACTCAATTAACCGTTGCTGATAACTCCGGTGCAAAAGTTGTGGAATGTATTCACGTTCATGGTGGGTCAGTTACAAGATGGGCAAATGTTGGTGAAATCATCACTGTTGCCGTTAAAAGTGCTATGCCAAGTGGGAAAGTGAAAAAATCTGAGGTTTGTCGTGCTGTAATCGTTCGCACAAAGCAAAACATCAAAAGAGCAGACGGCTCAATCGTTTCTTTTAACTCAAATTCAGTTGTGTTGATTGACAAAAAAGACGAACCGATTGCTACTCGTGTTTTTGGTCCTATCGCTCGTGAGGTTAGATCAAGATTCCTAAAAATTGCATCACTTGCACCCGAAGTTTTATAAAATATATATATGTTACACAATAGAATCTCAAAAAAATACAGAGTTGGTGATAAAGTTGTTCTTCTAACAGGAAGCAAACTTTACAAAGGCAAAACTTACGCTATCAAAACAATTGATAACGACAGAGTTACTCTTGAAGGTTACCAAACAAGAAAAAGAGCGAAAAAAATCACACAAGAAAATAGCGAAAACTATTCAATTGTTGACCTTCCAATTCACATTTCAAATGTATCTTTGGCAACAGAAGAAGGCAAACCTTCACGAGTTGGCTTCAAAGTGAACGAAGGCAAAAAAGTGAGAGTTCTGAAAAAGACAAATAAAGAAATTAATTAAATTTAGCGAAGATGTCCGCAAATATCGTTCTATCAAAGGAAACTTACGAAAAAAACACAAGATCTCAACTTCAAGAAAAGTTTGAAATCAAAAATGTAATGGAAATTCCTAAAATCAGCAAAATCGTGATATCAACATCTCTTGGTGCTGATGCTCAGGACAAAAACTACTTTGCTGCCGTAAAAAATGTTTTCAGATTAATCTGTGGGCAAGAATGTGTTACACTAAAAGCTAAAAAATCAGTTGCTGCATTTAAAGTGCGTGAAGGTATGAACTCTGGTTTCAAAGTTACACTTCGCCGTGATAACATGTACAGCTTCATCGATAGACTTGTCTACATCAACCTTCCAAGGATTAAAGATTTCAAAGGTTACAGCAAAAAAGCCGTTGATGACGCTTTCAACTTCAACATTGGTATCCGTGATGTAACAGTATTCCACGAGGTTGACTACGGAATGATATCAAGACCTTTCGGTTTTTCAATCACATTCCACATCAAAAACTCAAAAAGCGTTGAACAAACAGTTGAACTTCTTACGTCGCTGAAAGTTCCAGTGAAATAAATTTTATGAAAACTTTTGATATTATATCCAAAAGAATTCTAATTCTGACCACAACCATAATTTCTTTTGTGCTTGCGGTTGTTTCAATATTTGCCGTTCCGCTAAATAAATCGATTGAATTTACTGGCGGTGCGGTTTTTGAAGTTTCTGT
>CANCKZ010000100.1 GCA_947378695.1 Rickettsiales bacterium | reverse complement strand
AGAAAACATTAAAGCACTTGCGGAATACAAAGAAAAGAAAATCAGCGAAATTATTGTAACAGTACTTGACCGCCCACGCCATAAAGACCTAATAGCAAAAATCAGAAAAACAGGTGCAAAAGTTGCTCTGCTTTCAGATGGTGATATTTTCGGCGTGCTTTCGACACACGAAATGTTTGGGGAATCTGACCTTTACATGGGGCAAGGTGGTGCACCGGAAGGCGTTCTTTCGGCTGTTGCTATCAAAAACCTTGGTGGTTTTATGGAAGGAAGAATTGTGAAAGAATCAAAGTTGGATGAAAAATTTAATGAAAAAACGCCAATCCTGAAATTAAACGATATGGTAAAAAACCACGGAGTGTTCGTTGCAACTGGTGTTACAGGTAAAGGCTTTCTTTCACGGGTTGAAGTTCTTGGCGGCGGTAAGCATTTTACGGAATCGGTTGTGATTTCCAAAAATGGCGTTCAATTTGTGGAAAATTACGAGATTTAATAACTCACAATTCAGCATTGTGGTGGGGTTTTCTGCCTTAATGCTGGTTAAAGTTCGGCTTTATTTCCTTTATATTGTTTGCACTTGCAAGCTTTGATTTATGCGTCTGCTTTGTTGTGCGAAGATGAATATTACGACCAACAACCCCACCAATGATATTATTCTTATGTTCTTCCATATCGTCAACCATATCGTCAATGTTCAATGATGGTCGATTGGTATGTTTTTGAACAAGACTATCAATGTATTGCGGGGCTTTCTCCAACACAACAATACACCATTTTTGAAGCAATTGCAAGGTAATTGTGTAATAAGTTTGTTAAACTTTTCTTCTTGCCATGTTTTGTTTTAAGCTTTCGGCAAGTTTTTTGTAGCGTTCTGTTGATGGAAAATCCTTCTTTTTCATCAAATTTATTGCACGGTTAAGGTCTTCTTGCGTGTCAATACTAATTGGCTTTAAGGAAGAATCCACAACACAAGCATAAATTTGCATACCGTTTTCCAGTGCTCGCAACTGTTCCAGCTTTTCCGTTTTTTCAAGGGTTGATTCCTCCAAACTTGTGAATTTTTTCAGGGACTGTGCCGTATAAACATAAATTCCAATGTGTTCGAAAAATGTTTCGGCATTATGTGGAACCGGCTGGCGACTGAAATATAGTGCTTTGCGAAATTCGCCATCGCCCGCTAGAACCGCCTTAACGCACGAAGGAATTTGTGCCGTTTCTTTGGATATTTTCATCACGGCGGTGGAAATATCGCAACCCGTTTTTTGGATTGTTTCAATCGCTTTTTGAATTATAATTGGGGAAATGTTTGGAACATCTCCTTGAAGGTTCACGATGAGGTCGAAATCTTTTCCAATTTGGTTATATGCGTGAAAAATCCTGTCCGTGCCCGATGGAAGCTCGCTTGGGGTCATAATCGCATTTCCGCCAATGTTTATGATTATTTTGGCAATATCATCGCAATCCGTTGCAACGAAAACCTCCCCGCAGTTTGCTCTAACGGCAGAATCATAACAGTGCTGAATTAAAGTTTTCCCGTGAATTAACGCAAGCGGTTTGTTTGGAAGCCTTGTTGAACCAAGACGAGACGGAATTATTATCGCTGTTTTTGTATCTGTTGTAATGCCTGTTTTCATATGATGCAATTTTTTTACGAAAAATAAAAAGATGGGGCGGGAATGTCAAGAAGTTTTGGTTGACAATAGATTTCATTGTAATTATTCATAAAAAAATTAATATTTGGTTATGCACGCTGATTTTATTGAAAAAGTCACAGTAAAGTTTGATAACACAAAACCTGTCGAAGTAAATGATTTCTTAATAAGCATACTTTCGTTCAAGAAAGAATATGAATCCATTGTAAAAAATGAAGGATATAAGCTTGATGATAACGATATGAAGCTTTACATTCATGTGAAGGAAGGGTGTATTCAATGGGAATTCATCAGACAAGTCTATAATTCCACACCAGTGCAGGCAACTCTTGGTTTCTTTGGTGGAAAAATATTAGAAAAAACATGGCGTAAGTTCAACACCATTTTGCAGAAAGTTCAAAATGAAGAAAGTGTTAGTGAAAATAACCATCAAGAATTGGAAAACGCAAAGGGCGTTGTTCAGCCAGCAAAAAACGATTTGGCTTCAAAGTTATCATTTACATATGAAAACAAAGAAGAAAAAATGGAGCTTAAATTTGAAATACATGGGGCAAGTGGTCGAGGCGTATACGATAAGCTATCTGAAATTATTAGCACCAAGAAAATACCATTTAATAATGATTTTACGGACAAAGTTCTTCAGCTGTCAATTTCAAGCAGGCAAAACTCCACATCAATTCGTGGAATTATTGGAGACTTTGATTCGGAAAAGGATTACCAGCTTGGCTTTCCTGAAGAGATAAAAACCACTATACAAAACCAAGACAAGCCATTCGAGGGATATTATTTGGTAAATGGAACTATAAAAAAAGCTACAGATGGAAAAATCGTTCTTTATTATATTACAAAGATTGAAAAAATAGAAACTTAACCCCTAAACACCACAACATCATAACCAACCTGTCGTGGCAAGTGGTTTTTAAGCGACCACACAAATTCCTCAACCTCGTTTTGTCTTGTTTCGTTGCTTGCTTCGTCATTTTTTGCGTTCACAATCACAATATCAAACTTCAAAACTTTCAGTGCGGAAATTGTGTGCGAAATGGCACCTAAATATGGCATAACAACCAAAATGTTGCAAGGGTTGTGGAAGGCAAGACCGCTTGAAATATCCGCCATTGTGTGAATTTTTGAACAAGGCGTACAAATTCCGCCTGCTGTTTCAATGAAAATTTTGCCGTCCGTTGGAAGTTTTGCCTTTGGAAGATTTGCCTTTGGAATTTTTGCAATGCTTTTTTCGCAAAATTCAATAACTTTTTCAAAATCGATTTCAATATTGGCTTTTTTTGCGGCAATATCAGGTGAAAGTGGGTGGTGGAATAAATATTGCGAAATGGATTTCACCTGTTCAAGAGTTGGGTTTTCAACACCACACGCCTGCAAAAGGTGGTAGTTATCTGATTTTTCAAAAGATTTATCATCAAAACCAGAAATGATTGGTTTAATTGCAAAGTTTTCCTTGAATTCTAAATTTAATGTCTGCAATATTTTACTTGTTACATAGGTTTTTCCAACATCAGTTGAAATTCCATAAATTATGTTAACTTTTTTTAATATTTTATGGAGCACATTCAAATTATCGTAAATGCAATCAACACCCATATACCACAAATTCTAACAGTTTCCTTTTTATCATTCCTTGCAATTGCAATTGCAAGTGTTTTTATCAAAAACAAACAAGAATACGAAACAATTGTTTCCGATCTATACCACGAACGCCGAAAAAGAACCCCGTTAATCAAAAAAGCCGAAAAACAATACATTGGAAATTATCAAGCAGAAGAATTTGAAGAAATCGACGAATTTGAAGATTACCTTGAAAAAGAAGGTTACGCAGTTGAAACGCATAGGGAC
>CANCKZ010000099.1 GCA_947378695.1 Rickettsiales bacterium | reverse complement strand
GGCGAAGGTGGGTCGCAAAAAAATGAGGTATGAGGAGGTTTTTCGCTTTTTTTGAGGTGGAAATTCGCAAAACCGCTTCCACACTCCATCGCCCTCAATTATATATATTGATCAATTTTTTTCTCCCACCGACCCCCCCATTAAAAACCGATTTTTTTTATTTTTTCCCGCCAAAAACCCCGTTTTTGTTATAGCACACCATAACAAAATGAAGGGGCGAGATTTTCGTCAAAATAAAGAAGTTAATCCCCATAAGGGTTCTTTCGTTTTTGGAAAAAATATTTTTTTTATTTTGTATTTTTGTATCACTGCACTAGTACACTATAACACCAAGGAAAAAACGGCGTGAAAATTCTTCTTGACAAACAAATATCATTATAATTTATGTGGTTATATCTTATAACATTCGTTATGATAGAAGCTTCAATGCTTGCAAGAATTCAATTTGCGGCAAATATCACCTTCCACATTCTCTTTCCAACAATCACAATTGCAATGTGTTGGTGTTTGTTGTTCTTCAAGGTTCGTTATAACCGCACGAAAAACGAAGCGTGGATGGAAATCTATCGCTTTTGGGTGAAGATTTTTGCCTTATGTTTTGCCTTGGGAGTCGTCACCGGAATTACGATGTCATTCCAATTTGGCACAAACTGGCCGGGTTTCATGGCAACAGTTGGAAACATTGCAGGACCCCTCCTTGCCTATGAAGTTCTTGTTGCTTTCTTTATGGAGGCCACCTTTTTAGGGGTTATGCTTTTTGGAATGAAACGAGTTTCAAACAGAATTCACACGCTTGCAACGGCGTTAGTTGCAATTGGAACAACGCTTTCTGCGTTCTGGATTATCGTTCTTGACAGCTGGATGCAAACGCCCGTTGGCTTTGAAATGATAGATGGCGTTGCTCATGCAACAAGTTGGTTTGAAATAATATTCAACCCGTCAATGCCTTATCGCCTTTCGCACATGCTTGTTGCATCGTTTTTAACATCGGCATTTTTGATTGCAGGAATTTCAGCATACCGTATTCTTCGTGGCGATAATTCGCAAAGTGCAAAACTTGCATTGAAGTTTGGTATGTATCTTGCCTTAATTGCAATTCCTGTGCAAATTTTCATTGGCGATATGCACGGACTCAACACCCTACATCACCAGCCGGCAAAAGTTGCAGCAATGGAGGGCATTTGGGAAACGGAAAAAGGTGCAGATCTTCGCCTTTTCGCCCTTGTGAGTGATAAAGACCAAAGGAACTATATGGAAATTAAAGTTCCAAACGGTGCAAGTTTAATTCTAACCCACAAAGCGGACGGCGAAATTCAAGGTGTGAATGCGTTTGAAAACCACCCGCCTGTTGCTCCGCTGTTTTATGCGTTCAGAATAATGGTTGGTGTTGGTTTTGCAATGCTTTTTGCTTCGCTAATTGCAACAATTCAACTTCGCAAATGTGGAAATGTTTCTAAGCCAATGCTTTGGATTTTACTGATAATGACATTTTCCGGTTGGGTTGCAACAATTGCAGGCTGGTATGTTACGGAAATTGGTCGTCAACCTTATTTAGTCTACGGAGTTTTGAAAACTGTTGATGCCGTTGCTCAAAACATAACATCTTCAATGATAGGAACAACTTTGGCGATGTATCTTACCCTTTACGCAGTGCTTTTTGTGGCGTTTATTTCCGTTGTGTTTTATATGGCAAGGCGTGAAGTTGGGGAAAAACAGTAACTAATAAACACGATTTATGATGGCATATTTTTGGTCATATCAATGGCTTCCAATGGCGTTTATGGTGCTGCTTGGCATTTCGGTTTTGGTTTATGTTGTTCTTGATGGCTACGACCTTGGCGTTGGAATTTTAATGTCGCAAGCAACTCCACAAGAAAGAGACACAATGGTTTCTTCAATTGGACCTTTCTGGGACGCAAACGAAACTTGGCTTGTTCTTGCTGTTGGGCTTTTGCTTGTGGCATTTCCTGCGGCTTATGGTCTTGTTTTAACATCACTATATCTTCCCGTTGCTGTTATGCTTTGCGGGCTAATTTTGCGTGGAGTTTCCTTTGATTTTCGTGCAAAAGCACAGGATTGCCATAAAAAAGCGTGGAATATGGCGTTTATTATGGGGTCAATAATTGCATCGTTTTCACAGGGATACATGCTTGGAATGTATATTTTAGGCTTTGAAACTTCGTTTTATTCGCACATTTTTGCCGTTGTTGTTGGGGTTTGTCTTTGTTTTGGATATTGCCTTATTGGTGCAAGTTGGGTTATCATGAAAACCGAAGGCAATTTGCAGAAAAAAGCCGTGCGTTGGGCGAAGTTTGGTCTTTATGGAACTGTTGCTGGAATGGCAGTTGTTTCAATTGCAACGCCACTTGTAAGCCAGCGAATTTTTGATAAATGGTTTTCAATGCCAAATATTTTCTTCCTAATGCCTCTGCCAATTATTTCAGCAATAATTGTTGGTTTAATATGGTTTTTGTTGCAAACATTGCCACTAAAAAACGATAAACTATTCTGGGCACCGTTTGCCTGCACAATTGCACTTTTTGTTGTGTGCTTTCAAGGCATCGCTTACAGTTTCTACCCGTTCGTTGTGCCGGATAAAATGACAATTGTGGAATCTGCAAGTTCGCTGGAATCTTTGCTAATCATTTTTGTTGGAGCAATAATCGTAGTGCCGGTAATTCTTTGCTACACATTCTTCACATATCGCATTTTCAAAGGCAAGGCAAAGGAATTGACATATTATTAACATATCTACTTCCACAAATTTGCTTGCGTTTTGTATATATCGATATATATTTTCAACTAAAAAAAATGGACTTTCCACTGCATATTTTCTTAAAAAACACTTTTTTATTTTTACTCACACACATCAGAACACCTTAGTGAAAGCATAAATTTCAAATTTGTGAATTATCGTGGCGGTTAACATTATGCAACGCTTTTAATGCGATAACATTTGCAAGTATTACTTGGACGACTCTTGAAGATCGCAACTTGCTGTGAATAGGTTCGGTGGAGTCCAGAATTGTTAAGTGTTGCCTTTCATTTATAAAGCAGAAACTGGTGGGTGCGGGAGGACTTGAACCTCCGACCTCGTCCTTATCAGAGACGCGCTCTAACCAACTGAGCTACGCACCCAATTTCTAAAAATCACATAAATTCCATAAAAATAAAAATCAAGCTTTTTTTCAAAATTCTTGAAAATTCATTTTCAACATTCAGTAGTGCATAAATACTTATATCATTTTTCACTTTGCTATAAATAACCCTTGATTTTTCCTTTTGTTGAAACTGTTGTGATTTGCCCCAACTCTTTTTGCGTGTTTGCAGGAATACGAGGAAAGTCCGGACTTGAAAAGTACATAACGCCTGTGAAAGCAGGGAGTGTTGGTTTTTCCAATGCTACGGCAAGTGCAACAGAAAATAAACCGCCATTTGCAAAAGTGGTAAGGGTGAAAGTGTGAGGTAAGAGCTCACGGTTCTTCGTGGTAACACGAAGTTGGTGCAAACCCCGTTACAAGCAAAACAAAATAGGG
>CANCKZ010000098.1 GCA_947378695.1 Rickettsiales bacterium | reverse complement strand
AGAAGAGTTCACGAAACGCAAGAAACTTCACCATACTATCTCTAATTTACACTCTTCCGACCAAGCCATAATTTTCAGCAAACTTAAAGAATACGAAAAGGAAGTTTTCATTCACGAATTTTCCACAACATTAAGCGAGGATATCATTCTTTTCCTTGAAAGCAATCTGTTGTTTGATTTCCTTGCCCTTATTGGCTTTGAAAAATTCTGCTATTTTGTTGCAATGTTGGAATTTGATGAAACCGTTGAAGTTTTGGAGAAATTCACCGAAGAAAAGCGTGCAGAAATTATGGCAAATTTGCCTTTCAAAAAACGCATACAATTAAAGAGATCTCTTTCGTATCCTGAATATTCCTGCGGAAGGAATATGTCTGTTGATTACCTATCAGTTCCATATTGGTGGACTGTTGCTCGGACTAAGAAATATATTAAAGATTCCAAACACGCAATAGAAAACGAAGATGGAATAATTTTTGTCACAGATGAAGAGCGTCACCTTGTTGGAGCAATTTCAGTTATTAAGCTTTTGAACGGGGACACTGCGGAAACGATTAACTCTTGCTTTGAGGAAAAGGTTGTTTCGGTGAAAGTTTTTGATTCAATACCGGATATCTCCCACCTGTTTGACCAGCACGACCTTGATATAATTCCCGTTGTGAACAAGATTGGAAACATTGTTGGGGTTTTGGAACTTTCGGAGATTATCGAATATTTACAGAAAAGCTCCGATAAACAAGCCCTTAGAAGAGCGGGGGTTTTTGAAGCGAAAAATAACACATTGTTTGGAGTCGCCTACACCCGCTTCATTTGGCTTTTTGTGAATTTGCTCACGGCGGTTTTTGCTTCATATTTCATTTCATTGTTCGAAGATTCCATTGCAAAAGTTACAGCACTTGCCGTTCTTATGCCAATAACAGCATCAATGGGAGGCAACTGCGGAATGCAGGCTTCAACGGTGATAATTCGCTCGCTATTTTTGGGGACTATTACACGAAAGCAGGTTTTAACGGAAATTGCCATTGCGGTTTTGAATGGGGTTGCCCTTTCGTTAATTTGCGGATTTGGGGTTTGGTTTGTCTATGGAAAGTTGAGTCTTGGGCTGGTTTTTGGGCTTTCGCTTTTAATAACAATGTGCGTTGCGGGAACCGTTGGCGTTATGATTCCCATCGCCCTGAAAAAGCTGAAAATTGACCCAGCCGTCGCTTCGTCCGTTTTCCTTACAACGGCAACCGATGTTTCCGGCTTTTTGACTCTTCTAATTCTTGGAACGGCGTTTTTGATGTAGCGGAGCCACGGCTTTCTCAATTTTGTGCATGATTTCCTGCGATTTTATAGGATTTTTTTGATGAGCCTATCATTGATGTCATCTAATCCCAAACTTCTTCATTTTGTCAGGCATGCCGTCGTAAAGAAAAGCGTCTTTTCTGTGGGGTTGTTTGTGCGTAATTACCGGCCAAAGTTTGGAATATTTTGCGTTAATTTCAAGCCACGCAACATTTTCCAGCGATTCCGGCTCAATAGCCTTAGCAGGACACTCCGCCACGCAAACGCCACAATCGATGCAAACTTCGGGGTCAATTACAAGGAAATCCTCGCCTTCGTGGAAGCAGTCGACTGGGCAAACGGCTACGCAGTCGGTAAATTTACATTTCAAGCAATTTTCATTGACGACATACGCCATAGTTTTTATATCAAATTAACAGACATTCTTATTTCTTCAAGAGTCACAACACCTTCGAAAACTCGGTGCATTGCATCTTCTTGAAGAGTTCTGAAACCTTGTTCTTTTGCAATTGCAACAATTTTATGCTTCGTTCCTTCTTCCAAAATGGCGTTATCAATTTCAGGAGTAACATGCAAAATTTCAGCAATGGTCGTTCTTCCACGATAGCCCGTGTGCCTGCAATGAGCGCAACCCGTTGCCTTGCGTATTTCCGATTTTGATGGCATAATTCTTTGGTATCTATCAAGAATTTCAAGTTCAATTTCGGAAAATTTTTCCTGTGGAACTTTACAATGGTTGCAAAGTTTTCGAACAAGCCTTTGTGCGATTACAGAATCAAGGTTGCCGGAGATCATATATCTTGCGATTCCAATATCAAGAAGCCTTTGAATTGTTGTGGCGGCGTCTACTGTGTGAAGGGTTGTTAAAACTTTGTGACCAGTAAGCGATGCACGAATAGCAGCTTCCGCAGTTCCGTGGTCGCGAATCTCCCCAATTAGTAGAATATCGGGATCTTGCCTCATTGAAGACCTTACACCGGAGGCAAAATCGAAGGCGGAATCTTCCCTTACTTGTGTTTGGAAGACGAGGGGAACGGTATATTCGACTGGGTCTTCAAGGGTCATAATGTTGGTGTCGGGATTATTCAAATAACCAAGCATTGAATATAGTGTTGTGGTTTTTCCTGAACCGGTTGGTCCTGTTACAATTGTAATTCCTGCTGGGCGTTCAATTGTGTATATCATCTTTTTATAGTTCCAGTCGGAAAATCCAAGCTGTTCAAGGGTCATTAACGATTTTGATTTATCCAAAATACGCACAACAAACTTTTCGCCGTAAATTCCGGGTTGACACGACAAACGAAAATCAACGGATCTTCCCGCAATGTCCATTTCAATGCGACCATCCTGCGGTTTTCTTGATTCCGCAATGTTCATGTTGGAAATAACCTTAATACGCACAACCATGGAGTTCCAAAATTTGCGTTGAATGTGAATTACGCTTGCAAGCTTGCCGTCCACCCTGTAACGAACGCGAATGAACTCGTGCTGTGGTTCAATGTGAATATCTGATGCACCTTTCAGCGTTGCATCTTCCAAAAGGCAATTGATGAAATCAATCACACTGCTGTCTTCGTGTTTTTTATTGTGACCTTCTTCAAGAAACAGGCTGTTATCTTGAAATTTACGAACGATAGCGTCCAGTCTGTTTTCGGCGATTATATAAGCTGATGATATGAAGTGTGTGATATCCTCAGAGGAAGCGTAGAACAGTTTCGTCCTTTTAAACTTATTGCCAACCGATGTTTGAATTACTTCAAGGGTTTTGGTATCGTCAGGGTTGGAAGTTGCAATGTGAATTGTGTCTTCTTCCACCAAAAACGGAACGAACTTATGCGAAAGCATGGCACTTTTGTGAATGCCTTGCATAATATCTTGATTAGGGGAGTATCCATCAAGGAAAATGTTTTCAACTTTGTATCGCTCTTTAAGAATGCGTTTCATTTCAAAGTTTGTTACAAACCCAAGGGCAATAAGAATTGCGGGAAGGTCTTGTTTCTTCTTTTTATATTCAATACCCACAATTTTGAGTTGCTGTTCATCAATAACGGAGCGTGAAACAAGTTCGTGGATAATCTCTTTTTCTGTTTGGGAAAAGCCGTGCGTGCTTTTAGTAATGTTATTGTTCAGTTTTGCCTGTGTGTTATCAAGTTCAATTTTTGAAATATTTTTTGAATCAGAATGAGATTCGTGTAAATTTACCTTCTGCATAACATTATTGAATTTGAAATTGTTCTAAAAAGAAAAAAATTATTTGTCAACGGAATTT
>CANCKZ010000097.1 GCA_947378695.1 Rickettsiales bacterium | reverse complement strand
CGTATCAATATTTTTCTTTGGAAGGTCGGTGATTTTGCCATTTTCGTGAATGAAGTTTTGCATAAATACAAGGTTCCAAATTTCCGTGAACCTTGCACCGTCCTCGTGTTTTGTTCCGGGGCGATCGCCAAAAATTTTGTCTCCATAATCATAGAAAATTTCCGAACAAGGACCACAAGGGCCAACATTTCCCACTTGCCAAAAGTTGTCGTTTGTTGAAATGCGTATGATTTTATCCTCGCTGACAAATTTTTTCCAAATATTAAACGCCTCGTCATCGGTGTGATAAACCGTTATGTGAAGGCGGTTTTTGTCCAATTTAACCTCCTTTGTCAAGAAATTCCACGCAAATTCAATCGCTTCTTCTTTGAAATAATCGCCAAATGAAAAGTTTCCAAGCATTTCAAAAAATGTGTGATGGCGATTCGTATAGCCAACATTGTCAAGGTCGTTGTGTTTTCCGCCTGCTCGAACGCATTTTTGCACGGTTGTTGCTCGTTTGTGTGAAGACTCCAAATTTCCGGCAAAGTAATCCTTAAACTGAACCATTCCGGAATTTGTGAAAAGAAGGGTTTGATCTTCCGGAGTCAACGGCGATGAACGCACAATTTGATGGTTGTTATTTTTGAAGAATTCTGTGAATTGATTGCGAATTTGCTGGTGAAGTTTCATTAAAATTTGCGAAAGTTTCCTTGAAAATAATAGGCTTGAAGTATTTGTCAAGTGGCAATTTTGGGAAAATTCTACTTTGTTAAGTCCTTAAAGGTTACTGTGTTTCGTAATTCGCCTTTTTCAGATTTCATCGCAAAAAAACCACGAATTTCAAGCCCCTCTTTTTCCAGTGCGAATTTCATAATATCAATTATGTCGTCAGAAATTTCCCGTGCGTTGCTTTGAAGTGGTGGTGGAAGTGATTTTTCGAACTCTTCAAGGAAAATTTTATAAGACACCAACCACCATGTAATAAGCTATAAATGCCATAACGCAAGTTGTGACAAACGCAATGCTGACGGTCTTTTCCTCTGATATTCCAGAAAGTTCAAAGTGGTGATGCAATGGTGACATTTTGAAAATTCTCCTGCCTTTTGTCAGTTTGAAATAGTAGACTTGTAAAATGACGGAGCAAGCCTCCAAAACAAACACGATGCCAGTCAACGGAAGAAGAAATTCGATTTTATGCGTAATAAAAAACACTGAAAGGAATGCTCCAAGAAATAAACTGCCGGAGTCTCCCATGTAAATTGTCGCAGGTTTTGAGTTAAACAATAAAAATGCCAAAATTGCGAAAATCAACACAACAATTGAACCATCAAAGCTAAACAGTGCAAGCAAAAACAACAAGTTCACAAGAACAGTTTTGCCGGCAAGTGCGTCTTGACCGTCCGTCAAATTCACTGCGTTTGCTGTTCCAATAATTATGAAGGCGATGGCTGGCAGTGCTAGCAAAAATGGAATTTCAATTGGGAAGTTTTGAATCATAAGCAGGTATGAATTTCCACCAAGAAGATTGTATGCGAAGAACATGCAAAGTGCAATTTCCATAAGAATTCTTCGCTTGCCCGTTAGAAATGTTATGTGCGATTTTTTCGTGATTTTCAGGATATCATCAACAAAACCAATGGCAAAAAATCCGAAAAGCGTAAGGAATTTGTAGTCTACACTGTGGTTTGCGATGGAGTATATTGTAAATATCAAAAAGAAAACCACGCCACCGCAAGGAACGGGCTTATATTTTGCCTTTTCTTTTGCTACGGCGATGAAGTCTCTCTGTGGTTGGACGAATTTTATTAAGTCAAATTTCCTTACTAGGAAGTATGATACAATTGAAAACACAAAGGCACAACCGCCAGCAAGCAATGGGTTTATAAACACAAAAGACAACACAAAAGGCAAAAAATTATTTACACAAATTATTTTTGAGAATCAACAAAGTTTTTCAGAATTTGAATGGTTTTTTCATATCCTTCGGATTTTATCAAGCCTGAAATTTCTTGCTGTTGAATTTGCAGAATGCTGAGGTTCTTGAAGACCATATCTTGTATTAAAAATTCATTATTCGCAAACGAAACAACGCCCGTAAGTGGAACTTCTGTAACTTGACCGTTCACTTTTGCGGACATAATCGCCAAAACATTGCAGATGTTCGCACGGCGTTCGTCGTTTGCAACGCTGGCAATTTTATAGCTTGAAACTTTATATTGGGAAAGATATGTTGCGTATTTGAACACTACATATTTTGAATATACTTCGAAAAATTCCTTTCTTTGTTCTGGTGAAAGCCCTCTCCAAGCAGAACCAAGAACGAATTTCGTGATAAACTTCGTATCAACATGTTCAAGCAAAAACGCCTTCTTTTGCGATAGCGAAACATTTTTCTGGCTGTAATCAATAATTTCACGAGCAAAGCTTTCACAATCACGCGCGTGAGAAGTTAGGGAGAAGAAAAAGTAGAATAGTATTGAGGTAAATTTTAAACGCATTTTTTATATAATAAGACTTTATGAGGCATATTTATGCGTTTTTTTCAAAATGTCAAGAATATATTTGCGACTGGCGAATTTCTGTGATGGCAATGTTGTGGCAAATCTGCTTTTAAAAAAACTTGACATTTCATTTTTTAAATAATGATTTCGTTATAGTTTTATTTGCAATGATGTCAAAAGAAAACCTTCCCGTCTTCAACGCTTCCGAAGATTTTTTACAAAATCCATTTGAAATGTTTTCCACTTGGTTTGATGAAGCGAAAAATACAGAATCAATTGCCGATGCTACCGCAATGAGCCTTGCCACCGCATCAGGTTCCGGCAGACCCTCCGTTCGAATGGTTCTTCTGAAAAATTTTAGTCAAGACGGCTTCACATTTTTCACAAACGCCAATTCGCAAAAAGGGAAAAATTTACAAAAAAACCCACAAGCAGAAGTGAATTTCTATTGGGCACCACTTGGAAAGCAAATTCGAATTTATGGAAAAATTTCGGAGGTTTCACCCGCAGAATCTGACCAATACTTCGCTTCAAGGCACATAATAAGCCGCATGGGTGCTTGCGTTTCAAGGCAATCAAGCGAACTTGAATCATACAAAACCCTTCAAGACGAATTTCAAAATTTCCAAGAAAACCATACATCGGAAGAATCTGTTGTGCGTCCACCACATTGGAAAGGCTTTAAAATTACACCGCAAGAATTTGAATTCTGGACGGACGGTGCATACAGACTTCACCTTCGCCATAAATATATTGTGGAAAACAATGTATGGAAACACAAACTTTTATATCCGTAAAAATTATACCCGTAAAATGAAAATTTCAGATCTTCAAAACTACGAAACGCCAAAACAACTGCGTTCAAACAAGCAAAAAGGTGAAAAACCAACAAAGCTTTCGTCCATAAATTCAATTGGGCAAAAACTGATAGACTTCATGATTGTTTCGCTCATTCGCCTTACAATATTCATTGCATCGCTAAAAATTGCATCGCTCATTTTAATTCCGCAAAACATTCGCAAGGAAATTGCCGAAGCGGTCACTCCACAGGAAAAAATGCTGCTTTCTTCAATTTATGGAGTGAATAAAATTGCAATTTGGTGCATAATACTTGCTTTTGTTGGTGGAACGCTTT
>CANCKZ010000096.1 GCA_947378695.1 Rickettsiales bacterium | reverse complement strand
GCACTAGTGCGGTGATACATGGGGTAGGGCAGGAGTTGCAATAATATTATGCCACAATGCAAGTGGTTCTGAAAAAATTGCTTGACTATTAACTTACATATTTAATTCTCTTTAAGAAATTTATACATTGTAATGTCAAAAACTGCATTTATTACCGGAATTTTAGGGCAAGATGGTGCCTATTTAGCACAACATTTATTACAAAAAGGTTGGAGAGTTATAGGAGGAAAAAGAAGATATAGTACTGATAATTTATGGAGACTAGAAAGGCTTGGCATTGAAAAAGATGTGGAGCTTGTCTATTTTGATTACTTCGATTCTGCATCAATAATGAGAAATTTAACAAAGTATAATGTAGATCATTTCTACAACCTTGCGGCGCAATCATTCGTCGAATGTTCATTTGATCAACCAGTTTATACCGCAAATATTGACTACATTGGTGTAAGTATGGTGCTTGAAGCAATTAGAAATGTGAATCCGTCAATTCGCTTTTACCAAGCATCAAGTTCTGAAATGTTTGGCAAGGTGCAGGCAATTCCTCAAATTGAAACAACACCTTTTTACCCAAGATCTCCCTACGCTGTGGCAAAGCTTGCTGCACACTGGTTAACGGTGAATTATCGTGAAAGTTATAATATGCACCTGAGCTCAGGCATTTTATTCAACCACGAATCACCACTTAGAGGGGAGGAATTTGTTACACGCAAAATAACATCTTCCCTTGTTAAAATACAAAAAGGCAAGCAAGATATCTTGCGTCTTGGAAACATTAATACAAAGAGAGACTGGGGCTTTGCAAAAGAATATGTTGAGGCAATGCACCTTATGTTGGAACAAGACGTTGCCGATGACTATGTTATTGCCACAAATCAAACATACAGTGTTCGTCTGTTTTGTGAAAAGGCCGCAACTTTACTTGGATACAACTTACAATGGCGTGGCACAGATTACACAGAGGAAGGCTTTGATTCAATCACGGGCAAGGTTTTGATTAAGATTGATTCTAACTTGTATCGCAAAGCTGAGGTGGATTTATTATTGGGCGATGCCAGCAAGGCTCATGAAAAATTGCAGTGGAAAGCACAAACAACAATGGACGATCTCGTTAAAATTATGATCGAAGAAGATCTTAAATATCTATAATTTATGCACAAATCTTCAAAAATATACATTGCAGGCAGGTATGGAATGCTGGGGATAGCCCTTGAAACATACCTTCGCAGCAATGGATATACTAATATAGTTGGTTTGCCATCAAAACAGCTTGACTTAACCAATCAAGATGCGGTGAACAATTTTTTTAGTGATAGTAGGCCAGAATATGTGTTCCTTTGTGCGGCAAAAGTTGGTGGAATACAAGCAAATATTTCCCTTGCAGGGCAAATGGTTTATGAAAACCTAATGATACAAAGCAACATTATTCACGCATCTTTAACGCATAAAACAAAAAGGTTAATTTTTGTGAGCAGTGGTTGCGTGTATCCAAAATTATCGGTAAATCCAATTAAAGAGGAGGCACTTTTAACAGCACCCCTTGAATCATCGAATGCACATTATGCAATTGCAAAAATAGCTGGCATTAAGCTGTGTGAAGCGTATCATCAACAGTATGGCTTTTCATATGGAGTTGTTGTGCCTTGCAATATATATGGTCTTCATGACAACTTCCACAGGGAAAACTCCCACATTATGGCTGCGTTGATACGCAAATTTCACGAAGCTAAATCATCAACAACAAAAGAGGTTGAAATTTGGGGAAGTGGTAACCAAAGAAGAGAATTTGTTTTTGTTGATGATGTCGCACAAATGTGCGTTGCATTAATGGAAAACGATGCAATTAATGGAATGATAAATTGTGGCTTTGGTAGTGATGTTAGCGTGAAAGAACTTTGCCAGACAATATCCAAAGTAGTGTGTCCAAATGAAGATGTTGCCATGGTTTTTAACACTCAAAGACCCGAGGGGCATTTCCAAAAATTATTCGATGTAACAAAGGCACAAAATCTTTTGAATTGGCAAGCACAAACAACATTGCAACAAGGCATTTCAAAGGTGTACACTTGGTTTCTTAACAACCCACATGAGGTTCGCACCGAGACAAGCGTTTTACGCAACAATGGCACACAAAGTTCTTGATTTCATAAATATTCTTATTAACACTGGCACAGTTATATTTTAAAATATGAAAAAAATTATTCCCGTTATTCTTTCCGGTGGCTTTGGTACAAGATTATGGCCGTTATCGCGTGAGCATATGCCCAAGCAGTTTAACGAAGAAATTATCAGCCCATCATTTTTCAAACGCACACATAATTTAGTAAGTACACCAGAGTTTTCATTGCCAGTCATTGTTTCCAACACAAATCATCGCTACCTCGTTGAAGATGCCATTAATGAGGCATATGATACGATGATACTTGAACCTTGCTCTAAAAATACCGCACCCGCAATTCTTGCTGCCGCAATGCTAATAGAGAAAAAATATGGTAGTAATGCAACAATGTTGGTTCTGCCGTCAGATCACCTCATATCAGATCAGCACGCCTTCATTCAGTCGGTGCAAAACGGCTTAAAAATGATAGACACTCACATCGTCACATTTGGAGTAAAACCATCAAGACCAGAAACCGGCTATGGTTATATCGAAATTGAGCCAACCACAATTGCAGGCACGCACCTTTTTAACATCACACAGTTTAAGGAAAAACCAAATAAGGAAACTGCTCAAAGTTTTATTGAACATGGGAATTTTTATTGGAACGCAGGCATTTTTCTATTTAATAGCAGTGTGTACATTCAAATGTGCAAGGAATTGATTCCAGAAACATTTAATCTTGCAATGGAATCAAGTAATAATGCTACTATTGATTCCAAGAAAATCAACCTTTCTGAGGCTTTCAACGATATTAAATCAGAATCAATAGACTACGCCGTATTGGAAAAGGCATCAAATATTGTAATGGCAGAAATGCTTTCAAGTTGGAGTGATGTTGGAAGTTTTGAATCGCTATATTCCGTTTTGCAACCTGATGTTGAGAGAAATGTATTGCGTGGCAATGTTCAGGCTATGAAAACAACAGGATGTTTCATTCAAAATAACACGACAAACCTTCTTAGTGTGTATGGTTTGCAAGATACCATCGTTATTCAGACAAATGACGCAACATTGGTATCTCCAATGCAATATTCACAAGAAATAAAATCTCTCGTAGAAAACCTCAAAGATCCATCGAAAAAAACTGAATCTACGAAGGTTCACAGACCATGGGGAACATATGAAGTTTTGCAAGAATATGAGTCATGTAAGATAAAAAAAATTACAGTTCACCCACGCAAAGCACTTTCATTACAAAGCCATAAGCATCGCTCGGAAAATTGGGTTGTAATTAAGGGCATTGCAACAGTAATTACTGGCGATTCAACCATTCAAATGACGGTTGGTCAGTCGGTTTTCATCCCAGCACACACAAAGCATCGCTTGCAAAACACCACAAACGAAAATATTGAAATAATCGAAGTGCAAACCGGCGATTACCTTGGCGAAGACGACATTATTCGTTATCAGGACGACTGGGGACGGGAATAATTTGGTTTGGGGGAATTCACAACTTTTTCGCTTCCACACTCCATCGCCATCAATTATACACTTTGAGCAAACTTTTTAGCGTGATTACGTTACACGCTTCAGTGGTGGTAATTTTTGAATTTCCCCGAACCTTG
>CANCKZ010000095.1 GCA_947378695.1 Rickettsiales bacterium | reverse complement strand
CTTCCTCTTCTTTACCTTTTTGAATGGCTTGAATTATGTATTGCGTGTTTTGACAAATTCCACGGGTGCCATCAACGAAAAGGATAATGTTTTCGCTTGCGGTGAGAACTCCCCATGCTTGCTTTGAAATGGCTTTTTCAAGGGAATATCCTTTTCTAGCCCTGAACGCACCGGGGGAATCGATAAAATTCACCAAGATATCATCATTTTCAAAGGTTCCAAGAGTTGGCACGCGAGTTGTCTGAATTTTTGCACTAACGATGCTTTGCTTCCTTTTCAGCATTGCGTTTAGAAATGTTGATTTACCCGCATTTGGGGCGCCGCAAATTGCAATTTCAACGAATAATTTTTGTTTCATTTATACATAAAAGTTGTTGTGCTGGACTGTATAACAGTGTTTTTATTTATGTCAATATTAATTAAAATTCCAAGGCAAAAAACACACAAAAGCAACGAAGACCCACCATAGGAAACAAACGGCAGTGGAATTCCAACCACGGGAAGAAGTCCCATAATCATTGAAAGGTTCACGCAAATGTGGATAAAAAGCAGTGAAGTTACACCAAAGGCAAGCATTTTCCCAAAATAATTCTTACATTGCAAGCTAACGATTGAACCGTAGAATATGAGGTAGGCAAAGCAGGAAACAAACAAAACGCAACCAAAAAAACCAAATTCTTCGGCAAATACTGTAAAGGCGAAATCTGTTTGATTTTCCGGCAGGAATTTCAAGGCACTTTGGTCGTTTTTAAGGTATCCTTTGCCAAAAAAACCACCAGAACCAATCGCAATTTTTGACTGAATAACATTGTATCCCGCACCTTTTGGGTCTTTTTCTGGGTCAAGAAATGTGAAGATTCTATCCCTTTGGTAATCGTGCATTTGATTCCAAGCAAACGGCAGGGCAATCATTAATCCCGTTAAGGCAATTAAAAGCCACCGCCACCTTATGCCATTCATAAACACCATTAAACATGCAAGAACGGCGATGACTAAACCAGAGCCAAGATCCGGTTGAAGGATTGTCAGGAATGCGGGAAATATTGCGAAGGAAAACCCGCCAATTGCGTGAATCATTTTGTGCGAACTGAACGATTTCACGAAGTGGTAGTATCGAGCTATGGCAAAGACTACTCCAATTTTAGCAAATTCCGAAGGTTGAAGTTTCATAAATCCAAGGTCAATCCAACGCCTTGCTCCCATGGAGACATCTCCCACAGCAAAAACGGCAACAAGCCCCATAAGCGACATTGCGTAAATTACATACGAAAATTTGAGTAAATACCGCAGGTTAATCACAATTGCAAGATACAGCGGTATCATGGCAAAAATCCAGAACATAAGGAATTTGTGGAAATACATTGGCGTTGTTGTAAGTGAAATTGAATACATATTCAACATTCCAACAAGCGAAAAAATTGCTATAAGACACAGCACATGCAAGGGAGTTCTTGCAAAGTTTGAGTAATAAAACAGCTTTTGCGAAGGCAAATTGTGATGAGTCGAAGGCAAATGTTCAGCGTAAAGGTGCTTCGTGCTTTGGGTATCACCGGAAATTGTGCGAAATTTTTTAAACATATAAAAAAAGCGTTTGATCCAAACATTGTGGAAAAAAATAAAAAATCAAGTGAAATTAAAAGTTGTTGACATTTGTTGTCGACATTTGAATTTATTTTTGAGTTATTAGATAAATAACAGGCAACATACTTAAAATATCAATGAGCGAAATTGAATCCTTTAAAGATAAATGCGGAGTTTTCGGCATAATTAATCACAGCGAAGCATCATATAAAACCATGCTTGGGCTTCATGCTTTACAACACAGGGGGCAAGAATCCTGCGGTATTGCATCGTTTGAAAATGGCAAAGTGTTTGTGAAAAAACACGAAGGATTGGTGTCTCGTTCATTTAAACCGGAAGAAATTCTTGCACTAAAAGGCGATATTTCCGTTGGACATGTTCGGTATTCAACCTCTGGCGAAAAAACACAAGAAAACCCAGAAAACTGCATTCAGCCATTTTTTGGAAAAACGGCATTTGGAAATATTGCGATTGCTCACAACGGAAACTTGGTCGATTATTCTCATTTAAGAACAAAGCTTCTTGAAGAAAACGCACTGTTTATTTCCGAAGTTGATTCCGAGGTCATTCTGCAACTGATAATTCACTCAAAGAAAACTACTATTGAGGAAAAAATTCTGGAAGCAATTTCGCAAATCAAAGGTGCATTTTCCCTTGTAATAGCAACAGATTCCTTCATTTGTGCAATTCGCGATTCCAACGCAATTCGCCCGCTTTCAATTGGTCAGCTTGATGGTGCCACGGTTGTGTCCTCCGAAACTTGTGCAATTTCAGCAATTGGCGGAAAAATTACACGAGATATATCCGCAGGCGAAATTCTGTTTATCTATAAAAACGGCGAAGAAAAACAGTTCTTTTTGGAAGATATCAAGGAAAAATTCTGCATATTTGAGTTTGTCTATTTCGCAAGACCCGACAGCAACATTGGCGGAAAAAGCGTTTATAACATTCGCAAAAACATTGGCAAGGTTCTTTTTTCTGAAAGCACTCAAATTGAAGCAGATGTTGTTGTTCCGGTTCCGGATTCTGGAATACCATCGGCAATGGGTTACGCAGAAGCGTCGCAAATTCCATTTGAATTTGGTATAATTCGCAACCATTATGTTGGCAGAACATTCATCGACCCAAGCCAGAAAGTTCGCCATAACAAAGTGCAAATGAAACACGCTCCAAATGTTGACGTTATCAAAGGCAAGCGGATAATTCTTATTGACGATTCCATCGTTCGTGGCACAACATCAAAGCAAATCGTTCAAATGCTTTTTGAAGCAGGTGCAAGCGAAATTCACATGAAAATTGCCTCTCCGCCTACAAAATTCCCATGTTTTTACGGAATTGACACCCCTTGTAAGGGGGATCTCATCGCAAATAACATGAACCTTGAAGAAACAGCAAAATTTCTTGGCGTAAATTCATTGCAATACATTTCGCTCGATGGTCTTAAACAAGCGTGCGTTGGTGAAAACTTCTGCGATGCGTGCTTTACGGGGAAATATTTTGTGTGATTGTAACACACCCCGCTTTTTATAACGGGGTGTTGATTTTAGGCTTCTGATGTTCTAACCAAAAACCTTGCTGAAAATGTAATCGATGTTTTTTGTGTGATACGAAATATCAAAAATCTCCTCAATTTGTTCCTTCGAAAGCTTTGCCGTAACTTCTGGGTTTTCAATTAGTAGGGTTTTGAAGTCGCTTTGAGTCTTCTCCTCCCAAATTTTCATCGCATTTTCTTGAACGATGCGGTAGGCGTCTTCCCTGTTCACACCTGCGGTTTCAATCAGAGTAAGCATTACTCGTTGCGAGAAAATCAATCCCTTCAATTTATTCATATTACGAATTGCATTTTCTTCGTATATCATCAAATTTTTCACCAAACCGGTAAGGCGTTTCAGGGCAAAATCAAGCGTGATGCAAGCATCTGGGGCAATAAAGCGTTCAACGGACGAATGGGAAATATCTCTTTCGTGCCAAAGTGCAACATTTTCCATTGCGGGAATGCAGTAAGAGCGAACCATGCGTGCAAGTCCCGTAAGGTTTTCGCTTAATACCGGATTGCGTTTATGTGGCATTGCCGAACTGCCTTTTTGCCCTTTTGTGAAGGCTTCTTCTGCTTCAAGAACTTCCGTGCGTTGAAGGTGGCGAATTTCGGTTGCAATGCGTTCAATTG
>CANCKZ010000094.1 GCA_947378695.1 Rickettsiales bacterium | reverse complement strand
TTGCTCCGTTTTAACTGCTTCATTGATTGCCTTTTCGCTCATGCCAGCCATCTTAGATTTTACATCTGCTTCAATATAATCGTTGACAGCATTGTATTGTGCTCGTGTCTTTATTTCGCTTGGTCTATTGAAATACATTTGACCAACATTAATGCCAGATGAATGTGATGCCAACTGCAATGCATCATCTTGTTGATTTGACGGCAGAGAGCTGATGGTATTTATATAGGAATCATATATGAGATCCGTAGCACCAGAGGCATTGCTCATATCATACTTGTGCGTTGTATTATTATCAAGCGCAAGTCCATTATACACCACCCTCCAAGCATCATCAAAAGTCGTCTGCGTAATTCCTGTATCAGTTGCATTGCTTACATTTGCATTCTGTTGTGCCATATTCCTTCAAAAAATTAAATGAGTAAAAACTAATAAAACACCACAAAATAAAAATTCAAGGGAAATTATTTATCAACAAAAAACTTTCACCACCCACGCCATCAAAGCTCACGATGTTGCGCAATATTTATTGCCAAAATTTTCAAAAAAAACTTGACAACTGATTTTAGAGTGTTTTATTGCGTTTTAAATCTAAAAGTAGTATAAAAAATTATCATGAGAAAATACGAAGTAGTTTTGCTAATTAATCAAGATGTTCCACACCAAGGTGTTGCCGTTATTGCAAAAAAAATTGAATCTTTACTTGAAGATTCTGGAAAAATTTTGCGTTCAGAATACTGGGGTTTAAGAGAGCTTGCTTACCAAATTGGCACACAAAAAAAAGCACGCTATTACATGTTGTGTATTGAAGTTTTACCTGAAACAGTGAAGGTTATTTCAGATTACATTCGCATCAACGAAAGCATTATCCGCTCTGCCGTTTACGCTGTTGAAGCTTTTGACGAGAAAAACTCTCAAATGTTGACATACACAAAAAGTCTTTCAGAAAACACATCGGAATCTGACTACAAAGCACTTTTTCCACACTCAATCACAGTAAGTTCAAACACAAGTAATTAAGAATTCTATGACAGAAAAACAAAAAACAGTAAATTTTGAAGAATTCAAAAAAGCACCAAACGCTTCAACAGTTACAGAACAAGTATCTGAATATATTGATGTTGACTTTGATGATAGCTACGGCGATTTGAAAATTCGTAAAGACGATTTCGAAAAACTTTCACGCTCTGCCGCTGCATTAATTAAACACCGTGGGAAACTACAACTTTTCAACAGAAAAGCGGTTTCAACACCAATTAATGACATCGAAACATCTGAAATTTCATACAAAAACATTGGTCTTTTGAAGAAATTCTTAACTCTTGGTCACAACATTATCTCATCAAGAATTACTTCGGCAGCTTATGGTCGCCAAAGATCTCTTAAAACTGCAATCAAGCGTGCTCGTGAACTTGCTCTTTTACCATACCCAGGTCAAAAACAAAAAAGCGACAGCAACTTTAACTCTTAATTTTCACACACATGTCACAAGTAATCCTTAAAGAAAACATCAGAAAGGTTGGTAGAATCGGCGAAATCGTTACAGTCGCAGCAGGTTACGCCTTCAATTTCTTGATCCCACAAAACAAAGCAGTGCCAGCAACAAAAGAAAACATTGCTGCTCTTGCCGTTGAGAAAGAAAAAATGGTTAAAGAGGACTCAGCTAGAAAAGAGTTCGCACAAAAACTTGTTGCCACACTTCCATCAAGCATATTTCTTGCAAAAGAGATCAACCAAAACGGTGCTTTGTACGGTCACATTTCAGCAAAAGACATTCTTGAACAATTGCCTGAAATTAAAGACAAACACGCAGTTCACTTCGGTAAAAACATCAACTCATACGGTGTGCACGAAGTTGAAGTTGAACTTCACCACGATGTTGTATTGAAATTGCATGTTTCCATTTCCGACACTGTTGAAAACGCAAAAACACAACTTCAAGAGTTCCAAAAACCAAAGAAAAAAGAAAAAAAATCAATTGAAGCAATCGACGATTCAACTCAAATTGACGCACCAACAGAAGCGTAATTTTGATTTCGTACGAAAAATATCTTAATAACACGCCATAATGTCAGAACAGGACACACTCCCTATTCAAGAGGCTTCTTCACCGAAGGAGCCCTCTGCCACTCAATCTCAAATTCCGGAAGGCAAAATATCCCTACCAGTTCAACCTACAAAACTAAGAATTCCACCACAAATATCTCCACAAATCACGGCTACGCCTGTTGCGACCTCCACTGAGTCTGCTCCTGTGAATGCGTCACCCACAAAACTAAGAATTCCACCACAAATATCTCCACAAATCACAGCTACGCCTGCGTCAAACACTCCTACCGATTCTGCGAATGTGCAAACATTAAAACCAGCTTCCACGGGCGGCTCGCAAGAACACCGTCGCCAACCACAGGAGCACCGCCAACAACGCAATAACGACAGAAATCCAAGGCGTAATGGCAACGAAAACACTTTCGAAAGAGACACTTCCGACGACAACGAGGAAATTAACATGGGAACAATCGACCCTGCGATGATTATCAAAATTGCGGAAATGAAGGAGAAAAGTTACGATGAAATCCTGAAAATTGCGGAAGAATTGGGTATTGACGGCTGCGTTGGTATGCCAAAAAGAACCGTAATATTTTCAATTCTGCGTATAAAATCTCAACTTGGACACCTAATCGAAGTGCAAGGCGTGCTTGAAATCGTTCAAGATGGCTTTGGATTTTTGCGTTCAATGACGGAAAGCTATTCCGCAGCACCAGACGATATCTACGTTGCCTCGCATCAAGTTCGCAAATTCGGACTTCGCACCGGCGACAACATCGTTTGCTATGCGAAAGCACCAAAAGCAAAGGAAAAATACTTTGCAATGCAAAAAATCATCAAAATTAACGGTGCAGATTTCGGTCAACGCAACTCTGTTCCAAACTTTGACGACCTAACGCCGTGGTATCCTAAGGAAATGTTGAATTTTGACATAAACCTTCGTGGAGAGGGCGACAAATACGACCAAAGTACTCGTGTTATCAACCTTATCAGCCCAATTGGGAAGGGTCAAAGAGCGTTAATCGTGGCACCGCCAAGGGTTGGTAAAACGCTTTTGATGAAAAACATCGCCCACGCTATTGAGCAAAATCACCCAGAAATTGAGTTAATCGTGCTTTTGATTGACGAACGCCCAGAGGAAGTGACGGATATGTCTCGCTCCGTGCGTGGTGAGGTTGTCGCTTCAACATTCGACGAGCAGTATATTCGCCACGTCTCACTTGCGGAAATTGTTATCGCAAAGGCAAAAAGAATGGTTGAAAGAGGCAAAGATGTTGTTATTTTACTTGATAACATTACCCGTCTTGCTCGTGCTTACAACAATGTAGTCCCGTCTTCCGGTAAAATTTTGACAGGTGGTGTTGATGCTAACGCGTTGCAGGCGCCTAAAAGATTCTTCGGTGCGGCAAGAAATATTGAAGACGGAGGCTCGCTTACGATCATAGCAACGGCCTTGGTTGAAACGGGTTCTCGTATGGACGAAGTGATTTTCGAGGAATTCAAAGGAACCGGTAACAGTGAGATTATCCTTGATCGCAAACTTGCCGATAAACGAATTTTTCCTGCGATTGATGTTCTTCGCTCGGGCACTCGCCGTGAAGAGGAAATGGTTGAAAACGATATTCTTTCCAAAATGTGGATTCTTCGCAGAATTCTTGGCGGAATGTCGAATGTTGATGCTATGGAATTTTTACTGAAAAGACTTCGTGAAACCAAAACAAACGCAGATTTCTTCAAGGCAATGAACTCATAAAATTGCAAAGCCAAGCAAAA
>CANCKZ010000093.1 GCA_947378695.1 Rickettsiales bacterium | reverse complement strand
TTTTTATTTTTGTTATAGTGTACTAGTACAGTGATACACCAACCGCAAAATTAACCAAAACGCAGGCTAAAAATCAATTAAAGCATTCCTTTCAATTTGTTGATATCGAAGTTTTTGAGGTCGTCAAATGAAATGCCGGAATCCTGCATTTTTTGCATAGTTTTTGCCGCATCACGCATTTTTCCAAGTTGGTTCAGCAATTTTTTGACATCAGCAAGGGTTGTTCCCGAGCCTTTCGCAACACGAACTCTTCGCGATCCGTGCTTTTCAAGAAGGTCGGGGTTCATTCTTTCTTTTTGAGTCATTGAAAGGATTATCGCCTCCTGTTTGGCAAAATCAAGGTTGTTCATAATTTGACCCATCGCACCAAGTTGGCTTGCACCGGGTAAAAACGAAAGCAATTTGCCAATGCCTCCCATTTTTTTCATCGAACGAATTTGAGTCAGGTAGTCGTCAAATGTCATTTTTCCTTCAATCACACGGTTTTTGATGTCATTCAATTTGTTTTCACCAACGGCATCGTAAGCCTTTTCAACGATGGATTCAATATCCCCACGGTCAAGTAATCTTGAAGCGATACGCTCAGGATAGAACTCCTCAATTGCATCGCCGTCTTCACCAGATCCAATATATTGAATTTGCAGGTTCGTTTCGTGATGAATGTTAATTGCCGCACCACCACGAGAATCCCCCTCTGTTTTTGTCAAAATCACTCCACTACATGAAATTGCTTTGTTGAATTTTTGCGCAATTGCGATAGCTTGTTGACCAATCATTGAATCAAGCACGACTATCGTCGCATTCGCCCGTGAAATTTCGTGGATTTTCTTCAATTCTGCGTAGCCATCGTCGCTTTCAACACCGGCAGTATCAAGGATAATCATGTTGAACCCCTCTTTTTGTGCGGTCATTATTGCATTTTGTGTGAGTTCCTTCACGGAAGCTCCCATTGTGTAGTTCATACATTGCACCGCATTTTTTGTGGCGAAATCTTTCAGTTGTTGAGCAGCAGCCGGACGCAAAATATCCAAAGATGCAACGCAAACCTTCACACTGTGCTTTTTTACCAAATGCTTTGCAAGTTTCACGGAAGTTGTTGTTTTTCCTGAACCGTATGGCCCCACAAGTAAAATAATTTCAAACGAACCGCTAAGTTTTATCCCCTTAAATTCATTCCCTAAAACTGCCATAAGCCTTTTATGAACGATGCTTGCGACTGCATCTGATGGTGCAAGATCTTTTGGTAAAGCTTTTCCAAGAAGGTCACTGTGGATATCTGAAACAAGTTTTTGAGTTACAATCGGCGAAACATCGGCACTTAATAATGCAATGCGAATTTCTTCAACTGCGTTCAGCAAGTCTTTTTCTGTAAGAGTTCTTTTTGAAGATAGACCGGCAAAAATTTTGCCAAAACTAGATGAAATTCCACCAAACATTCGTTTCGTTTTAAGTTATATTGCAAGAAAAACGCAGGCAAAACCATTTGTCAAGAATTAGTTGTTAAGAAGTTGTCCAAATTCTGCTTCCATATTAAAATTCTTTACTGAAATATTTTTTTATCAAAATGTATTTATTTTTTTTATTTTTATTAATTAAAAATTCTTGCTTTTAGAACTTCACTTCATAACACAAATGTGAATGAATAATTTGGTTATGCTTGGTAAATTTATTGTAATTGAAGGTTGCGATTTCACAGGGAAAAGCACGCAGATTAAAAAAATTGCTTCCTTTCTTCGTGAACACGGCGTGAAACATATAACAACTCGTGAACCGGGTGGCACTGTTTTTGGCGAACAAATTCGTGAACTTCTTCTTGGTAACGGGAAAAAAGTTGATGCTATGACCGAAATTTTACTTTTTATGGCATCGCGAAATGAACATATTGCGGCAAAAATTGTTCCAATGCTAAATTCCGGCATTTCAGTCGTATGCGACAGATACTTCGCCTCCACATTTGTGTATCAAAGCATTTTGCGAAATATTCCCGTTGAAACCGTGATATCGTTGCAAAATATGCTGATGAATGCTACTCCAAGCCTTACGATAATCCTTGATATGGAGCCTTTGCAGATTATCTCACGCATGGAAACGGTTCGCTTCAAGGGCTTTAATTCCTATGATAGCAAGGATATTTCGGAAGTAACGAAAATTCGAAACGGCTTCCTTGAATTTGCCGACAAGTTCAAAACATCGCACAATGTTGTTGTGGTGAATGCGAACCAAAGCTACGATGGAGTTTCAAACGCTGTTATGGAGCAAGTCAAGAAAATCTTTATTTAACCGCCAATGAAAGCAGTTTATCCCGGAACATTTGACCCAATAACCCTTGGTCACATTGATATTATTACCAAAGCACAGAAAATTTTTGGCAAGGTGATAATTGCCGTTGCAAAGAATAACAACAAAAACAGCATATTCACCCCAGAAGAGCGAATGAGTATGGTGAAACAAGCCCTTGCGGAATTTAACATTGAGGCAGAAGTTGTGATGTTTGAGGGTCTTTTGGTGAATTTTATGGAAGTTGTCAATTCCAAGGTTGTCGTGCGTGGTTTGCGTGCTATATCAGATTTTGAATACGAATTTCAAATGTCCTGCGTAAATTCAAGGCTGAATAACAACATTGAAACCGTGTTCCTGCCTGCAAAAGACGACATGCACTTCGTTTCCTCACGAATGATTAGGTCTGTTGCAGAACTAAACGGTAACATTTCCCAGTTCGTGCCAAAGTGCATTGTGGATATTATGAAGGATTTTTACAGCAAGCCCTAAACTTGTTGAACATCGGTAACTTCCGGAACATAATATTCAAGCATGCGTTTTATGCCACCATTTAATGTTGCCGATGATGACGGACAGCCATCACACGATCCCTTCATTTTCACATAAACAATGCCGGTTTCTTCGTCGAACCTGACAAATTCAATATCGCCTCCGTCCATTTCAACGGCGGGTCTAACTCGTTCTTCGATTAGCTCCACAATTTCCTTTTCAATGCCGGAAAATTCCCTTTTCACTTCGGGTTCTTGTGTTGATTGTTCAATTTTTAAGCCAGTTGATTGTGCATGTTCTAGCAAAATATGGATAATTTCCGGCTTGATTGTATTCCAGCTTGCACCGTCTTCAATTGAAACAGTGGCAAATTGCGAAAACACGGTAACATTCACAACGGAGCTTATCAAAAGGATATCCTGCACGAAATTTGGCGTTGCGTTCATATCGCCATTTTTTGCAAAAGATGCACAGTAGCCCTCCGGTGCAATTTCAATGTTGAGTAAAAACTTTAAAGAAAGTGGGTTTGGTGTTTCTTCGGTTTGAATGAACATAATGCTTTAACCAGTTATTTACAATGCGTGAATAATAGTTGAGTGAAGTTGTCAAGAGAATTTTACCTGCGAATTTATCTTCAAAAACTACCTGCCTTTGCTATTATTTTCAATTGCCTTGCGTTGGTATGCGTTTGTTGTTATGAAGTCTAGTTCTCGTGATAGAATGTTTGCAACTTTCACACCAAAAACATCGTGGTCCATTGTGTAGTGGTTAATTTTTGCCACAAGAATGTTGTATGTTGTAATTGCAACAACGCTGACGCAAAGTCCCACAACTGAACTTGTTAGTGATGAGTAGACTCCCGACATTGCATTATAACCAAGCGGTGAGGAAAAATCGTGTATGCTGTGCATAAGACCATAAAGCGTTCCAACAAGTCCCACTAGTGGAGCAACAACAGCAACGGCAATAAGAAACGAAATGCTTCCCTTCATTTCAAGTGCAATGTGGCTTTGTTCGATTGAAGTCATTGAAAGCATGCGAACACGGATATTTCGCTTAACATCTTCCGCATAAGCTTCGGCAAAATCGATGGAACGAATGTTGCTTTGGGT
>CANCKZ010000092.1 GCA_947378695.1 Rickettsiales bacterium | reverse complement strand
TCCCTTTGGTTGCTTTGGCTTGGGTTATTTTGGTTTATCATAACAGATTAAAAAAATACTAGGCAAACACAAAGACAAGTTTTTAATTTGTCAAGAAATATTATTTTAAATTTAATATTTTTATCCTTGACAAATATTTTGCACGGGTTTTTGGTTGTTGCGTGGTAATTTTTAAATCATGGAGTATGAAAAACACCAATTGCAATCAAGGTTTCTCAACCAAATCAATTCACGCAGAACGCAACACAAAAAAGCAATATGGTGCTGTGAATAACGGAATTTTTCAATCATCAACAATAGTTTTCGAAACTTACGAGGATTTCCTCAAAGCTGATAGAATATATTATAATAAGGGAAAATTGAACCCACAACAAAATACTTATGGCAGAAACGGAACTCAAACGGTTTTTGAGTGCGAAAGGGCAATTGCATCGCTTTATGGTGCTGATTTTTGCAAAATGACATCATGCGGATACACAGCCTGCACAACGGCGATAAACTCTTTTTCAAAGGCGGGTTCTCACATTTTGATTTCAGACGGAATCTATGGTCCAGCTCGCTCATTTGTTGCGAAAACTCTGAAAAAATATGGCGTTGAAAGCACATTTTACAACCCAACAATTTCACCGGAGGATCTGTCAAAAATGATCAAACCAAACACAAGCTTGATATACATGGAATCGCCGTCATCATTGACATTTGAACTGCAAGATATCGCCGGAATTTGCACAATTGCAAAGAAGCACAAAGTTCCAACAATTCTTGATAACACATTTTTCACGGCATATCACTGCAAACCTTTTGAGCTGGGCGTTGATATCGTTGTTGAAGCTTGCACGAAGTTTATGTCGGGACACTCCGATTCAATGGCGGGTGCGGTGGTTTTTAACACAAAATTTGCAAGCGAAGTTATTGGTTCGTATCGTGAAATTGGTGCAAACACAACGGGCATGGTTGCTTACAACATTTTGCGTGGAATTAGAACCTTAAAACCACGCCTTGAAGCACATACAAAAACGATAAACGAAGTGATTGAGGCTATCAAAAACCACGATGCTATCGAAGAAATTCGCCACCCATCGCAAAAAACTTGCCCCGGATTTGAGCAAACGCAAGGTCAATTTTCAGGCTACACAAGCTTGTTTTCAATCGTTTTCAAGAAGCAATATTCCGAGGAAACCATGGGAAAATTCTTCAACAGAATGGAAAATTTCGCAATGGGATATTCGTGGGGCGGTTATGAATCGCTGGTAATTCAGTTCCCCGATGGCATTGAAAACATGCGTGAATATTATTCAATTGACCCAGAAAAAACCTGTATAAGGGTGTATCTTGGGCTTGAAGATGCGGAGGATTTAATCGCCGATTTGGTTACCTCGTTTGATATTTTGGCGGAGTAACTTTGCGAAAGCTTACTCCAAGAAATCTTGCGAGAATTCCTCCGCATTGAAGGGCTTGATATCTTCTTTTTTCGAACCAAAGCATGTGAAATAAACCTTTTTCTTCATTTCGTGGATTACCGAAATCAACGCACCACCTTTGGCGGAGGTATCTAATTTGGTGATAATTACGCCAGAAATTGGGATTATTTCATCAAACTTTGCAATTTGAGAAATCGAGTTTTGACCAATCGTTGCGTCCATAATTGCAATGTTGAGGTGCTTGCAATCTGGCAGGTTTTTGAGTGTAATTTTATGGATTTTCGCAAGCTCTGCCATAAGATTTGCGTTGGTATGAAGGCGACCTGCAGTATCAATAATTAGCACATCAAAGTTTTCTTCGAGTGTCCTCTTGCAAGCATTGAAGGCAAGGGCGGCAGGTTCTGTTTTTTCAGATTCCCCACGAATTACGGGGCAGGAAATTTCCGAAAGTGCGGTTTCAAGTTGATCCGCAGCAGCAGAGCGGAAGGTGTCGCAAGCGGCAACAAGCACTTTTTTCCCTTGATTTTGCAAAATATTTGCAAGTTTAAGAATAGTCGTCGTTTTCCCAGAACCATTAATTCCATACATAAAAATAACGAACGGCTTTGAATTGCATTCAAAGGGCGACTGTGCATTTTTTAAAATTTTATTAATCTCTTTTTGAAGATCAACATCAATTTCTTTACTTTTTTTAACTTTATCAATTAAAAAAGTTGCCACGCTATACGAAACATCGTATGTGAGGAGTAAATCTTTTAGGGAAGCAGATTTTTCAAGGTCAACTTCCTTTTTAAACAGTGATTTTATGCTTTTTAAAAGTCCCATTTTGGTTCTAAAATAAGTTAATCGCAAATTCCCGCACGGGAAGTGATGGAAGTTCTATATGAAGTTTTAGAAAATGCAAGTTGATATCTAACATTTTTTTTACCTCCAAAATTGTCGCACTGTGGGACTGTTCAAGTATGAATTTTGGAATTGGAAAAAGTTGATCCTCAAACCCTTTTGCAACATCACAATTCACGGCATTTCCAGTTTTGGGCGAAATAAATTCCGGCACGCCAACGCCTGTAATGTTACACTTTTCGAAGTTGTATCCAAAGCCAAGAAAAGACATTAACTTCGTTTCAAAAATAGCATATTGTTCCAGAATGGTCGAGGTATTCTGCGTTGATTTTATGTGCTGAAAGAAGTTCAAAACTAGCGTGAAAATTTCGGGGTGGGGGTCGTTTTTTTCAAGGCACGATGCCACAATTTCACACACGCAATGCACAATTGAAGACCTTTGAATTTGCAGAAATACGCTGGAAAAATTCTGCGAAAGCTCCGCTTCAAATGTTCCAAGTTGGGAAATAACCCTTGCCGACCAAGTGAAGTCTATCAAATTTCCCGTTATGCAAATTGACTTTTTCTTCACACCGCTACCGCCTTTGTTATAGCCGGAAATTATCCCGTTTTCTTTGGAAAAGACCGTTACAACTTGCGATGTTTTGCCGTGCTCGTGAATTTTCAGAACGATTCCACAATCTTTGATAATCTCCAACCGTTACTTATTAAAAGTGGTTGTTGAGTATTCAAAATGGAACGATTTTTCCGGAAAAATATGGCTTCTAATTGCATAGCAAGCAGTTGCAGCTTCGGAAAATCCGCATAAAATCAGCTTCAATTTACCTTTGTAAGTGGCAATATCGCCAATCGAAAAAATGCCGTCAATGTTTGTTTTCATTGTTGAAGGCTCAACTTTGATATGCTTTTCTTCAAATTCCAAGCCCCAGTTTTTCACAGGACCAATTTCCATTGCAAGACCAAAAAACGGCAGTAAAAAATCCGCTTTGATATCAATTTGCGAGGAATCGTCGATGTTTTCAATTGTCACGCTTTCAAGTTTGCCATTTTCACCGTTCAATTTTGACATTTTATACGGTGCAAGAAGTGTAACTTTTTTGGAGTCTATCAATGCGTTGAGTTCTTGAAGGGAGGAGTCGTGGGCTCTGAAAGAATTTCTGCGGTGGACTATTGAAACATTTGCCGTTTGCGAAAGAATTATTGCCCAGTCGACTGCGGAATCTCCACCGCCTGAAATTACAACATTTTTACCTGCAAATTGGTTTTTATTATTCACCATGTAAAAAACGGAGTGTTCCTCAAAATTTTCAATATTTGCAAGAGGAGGGCGGTTTGGTCCAAAAGAACCACCACCAACGGCAATAATTATTGTTTTTGCAGAAATTTGTTTCCGTTCTTTATTTTGCAATAAGTTGAGCGTGAAGTAAGCAGTTTCTTCGTTTTTTTTAAAAGATTCCACAAATGCCCCAAGTTCCATTGCATGGTTAAATTTTTCAATTTGTTTGAGTAGATTTTGGGTAAGATCCTCCGCTTTTATAGCAGGAATTGCCGGGATATCGTAAATTGGTTTTTCAGGATATAGTGCCGAACATTGCCCGCCTGCGTGTTTTAGGGTGTCAATTATCACTGCCTTCAAACCAAGC
>CANCKZ010000091.1 GCA_947378695.1 Rickettsiales bacterium | reverse complement strand
CGCTCAAATCATAAAATTTTTCCGCAAATTCATCACCGCAAAACCCGTCACTGCTAAAATTTCACGCCAAAAACCCGCAAAGCGGGGTTGCGAACTTTCCGGCGGATATTCCTCATTGCATTCGTCATATCCCACAGAAACTTCGCCTTCTGCTACAATTCCCCAGCAAAAATAAATTTCGCAACGCCATCGCACAATGAAAGCCCTTTGCTTGTGGGAATAATTCGGTCGTTTTCATGGGTGATAAGCCCCTCTTTTTCAAGAATTTGCACCTTTTCCATCGCCAAAAATTGCTCAATATTGTGAGTTTCAAAGCCGTAAATTGTGCGAAGTCCTGTCGTGATTTGTTCCATCGCAATTGTTTGCAGACTTAGTAAATCGCTGGTTTGAACTGCGTTTCCAGTGTCTTGAATTGAGTTTAAATATTTTTCGGGAGCATTAAAGTTCATAGTCGCAAGCCTTCCGTTTGAAGTTTCAATTCTGCCGTGGGCGCCTGCTCCAATGCCGATATACTCCCCCATTTGCCAGTAAAGAATGTTGTGGCGGCAAGCGTGATTTTCCTTTGCATAGTTTGAAATTTCGTAGCGATTCAGCCCAAAATTCGCACAGATTTCGTTGGTGACATCGTAAAATTCCTCCTGATTTTCCGGAATTGAAAGTTTGCCATCGCTTTGCATCTTGAAAAATTCCGTGCCTTTTTCAATTGTAAGACTGTAAAGTGAAATGTGGCTTGGATTGAAGGTTTTAAGGGCAAAATTGAGTTCATTTCCCCAGCTTTTAACGGTTTGGCGTTCTCTTGCGTAAATGAGGTCGAACGAAAAGCGGTCAAAAATTTCGCTTGCGTGGGAAATTGCATCAATTGCTTGGGTTTTATTGTGAACTCTGCCCAGTTTTTTCAGGTCATCTTCAATAAAAGATTGCACGCCGATAGAAATTCTGTTCACGCCTGCATTTTTGAAATCACGGAATTTTTGAACCTCAAACGATGACGGATTTGCTTCAAGAGTAACCTCAAAATTCGTTGCAATTGCGTTTCCGTTTTCAAGAAATCTGCGTTTTATATAGGCAATAATTCCCTCAACAACGAATGGCTCTATAAGGGACGGCGTTCCTCCGCCAAAAAAAATGCTTTCAAGGGAAGGCTTTCCAGAAATTTGGTTGAAGTAGAAATCAAAATCCTTTTTATAGGCATCAAGAAAGCGTTCGTGTTCAATTTTTTTCGTTACATGACTGTTGAAATCGCAATATGGACATTTTTTTTCACAGTATGGAAAGTGAATGTATACGCCAATTTTACTCCTCATCGGGTAAATCTTTGTGATTTTTACGATAATTTGCCATCATGGAGCAATATTTCCAAAACACGATTGGCATAAGAAGAAGGTATATTCCAGCTAGCACCACAACGGCTTGAAACTTGAAAATTACGAACGATATCAGAATGAATCCAACCAAAACAAGGGCAATTGGGGTGTATTTGCGTGGAATTTTGAGGTATTTCAACGAAAGCGTTGGCATTGTGGTAATCATTAGCACGGAAATGATTGCAATGTATATTTCATAAACATAAAATGGCGGATATTGAATTTTTGCAAAATCAAAACTGATTGAAACCAAAAGCGGGAGCAAAATTAAAATTCCGGCAGCGGGCGAAGGTATTCCAACGAAAAACATTTTTTTTATCGGGTGTGAAACGGCGGAATCACTCACATTAAAGCGTGCAAGGCGAATTGCTCCGCAAAGTGAGGATATCATAACAGCAGACCACCCAGCAAGTCCGTGGTTCCAAAGCGACCAGTTGTAGATTATTATTGAAGGGAAAATTGTGTAGTTTGCAAAGTCGCAGAGGGAATCAAGATTGGCACCAAAATCGCTTTGAGCATTCAAAATTCGTGCGAATCGACCGTCAAGAACATCAAAAATTGCCGCCATTATAATAAAAAAGCACGCCTTTTCCCAGTGCATCATCATTGAATGATAAACCGCAAGCGTTCCAAAGAAAATGGTTGCAAGTGTTATTACGCTTGGAAAAAGTTTAAAAAGCGGAAGGGTGTTTGACCGATAGCGTTTTTTCATTATAATTCGTTACTTTCCCACAGGTTAATGAGCAATTTTCATTTGTCAAGAAAATCACCTAAAAACACGAGACGAGGAAGTCGCCTAAAATAACCGATGCCGATTTCATATCATAACTTTCGTGAAATTTTTTACTAAAACCCATTCTGCCAAATTTATGAGACTTCCGCACAACATCGCTTGAACCGGTTTCGTCCCAGAAAATAAAATCCATTTTTGGCAAATGTTGTTGCAGGAAATCAACGAAGTTTGTTATGAAAAAGAAGGATTCGCCCTCCGTATATGCCATTGGCAAGCCAACGATAATCGCAAATTCGTGCTTTGTGGATAGCTCCAAAAGTGTTTCAAGAATTGCGTGAGTTGGAATTGTATCAATTGGAAAGGCAATGTTGTTGTTAGCAAAGTTATTCGCAAGACCAGTCTTCTTCGCACCAACATCAAGGCACACAAAGTTCTGCAACGCAATTTGTGGAACATCGTGGTGTATCATTAACGCAAGCCAATTGTTTTATAGATTTTCTGCAAGTTTTGGGAGGCAATATGCGAAACGCCATCCCCGTTTTTGTTGAGTTCCGTTAGGAGGTAATCCTGATTTTTCATTAAATCATGAAATTTTGCCTGAATTGGCGAAAGTTCGGCAATTATTGCGTTTGCAAGATCGCTTTTGAAAGCAGATGAGTTGCTTGCGATATCGTGATTTGGCTTTTCACCCGTGCAAGCTTCGTAAATGCCAAAAAGGTTTTTAACCTCGGGCGAATCAACTTCGCCAGTTTTTGCCTTTTTAATTTTTTGAGTAATCAATTCGGCAGAATCAAGAAGGTTTATTCGTGAGTGGTCGGAATCGTCAGATTTGCTCATTTTTTTTGTGCCATCACGCAAAGACATAACCCTTTGCACGGCGGAGGTTTCCGTTAATTTCGCCTTTGGAATTGTGAAAATTTCGCCATATTTTGCATTAAACGCCTTGGCGATATCCCGTGCAAGTTCGATATGCTGAATTTGGTCGTTTCCAACGGGAACAATATCCGTGTTGTAAAGTAGGATATCAGCAGCCATTAAAATTGGATAGGAGTATAGCCCAACGCAGGCACGCTCCTTATGATTCGCCGTTTTTTCCTTGTATTGTGTCATGCGGTCAAGGTGTCCAATTTGAACATTGCACGAAAGAATCCATGCAAGCTCGGCGTGTTCCTTAACAAAAGATTGCTGAAAAACATGCACATTTTGCCCTTCAATTCCACAAGCAAGATAGGTTGCGAATGTCTCCAAAATGCTTTTTCGAAGCATTTGCGGTTCTTGAAACAAAGTTATTGCGTGTAAATCAACAATTGAGAAAATGAATGTATCGCTTGATTTTTCCAAAATCAATTTCCGCCAGTTCTTAATTGCACCAAGATAATTCCCAATATGCAAAACGCCCGTTGGCTGAATTCCCGAAAAGGTTATCATTTTTTTACTGCAATAAGTTATCAGCTTTCTCAATTCCACCTAAGCCATTTCCAGCCTGCGTAACTTCGCCATCTTTGAATGAGTAAATATCCACAATTCGGCGAATTGTTCTGCCGTCATTTTCGGGAACCATTTTTCCGTTTATTCCATCAATCACAATACCAGATTTCAAATCAATGCCATTTATGCCATCAATTTCCTTTGTTTGATGCAAAGTTAGTATGTATTGCATTGTTTCGTATATTGTGGAGGAAAGCCTTGTTGGAGCTTGGTTAAAAGTGTTTTTGTATATTTCATAGTAGTCACGATATTTCGGGAAATTCGATGGGAACAGAACTTCCTTTGCGTGCTTTTCACCGCCAGCAAGAATCATTTCAATTACGCCGTCT
>CANCKZ010000090.1 GCA_947378695.1 Rickettsiales bacterium | reverse complement strand
GGCATTGGAAGTGGCTGGAAAATGCTAATGGAATGCCTTGCTGTTGGAAGAGGAATATCCCTGCCTGCAATTTCTTATGGTGGCTCGGTTTTGTCTTCATATGTTGCAATGTTCCATTCGTCCGTTCGCAAACAATTTGGCTTGCCATTAATCAAATTTGAAGCAATTCAGGAAAAAATTGCTGATATGTTCGCAAAAACATACGCAATTGACGCTATGCGAACATTCGTAGCTTCCGCCGTTGGCTCCGGTCACACACCATCAATTGCAAACGCAATCGTAAAATACCACGCAACAGAACATTCACGAGAAATCATCAACCACGGAATGGATATTCTAGCAGGTTCGGCAATTTGTATGGGCGAAAAAAACCTTATAGCAAACCTATATCTTGCTTCGCCAATTGGAATTACAGTTGAAGGGGCAAATGTTTTAACAAGAAGTCTTTTACAGTTTGGACAAGGTGTAATTCGTTGCCACCCATACCTGTTGAACGAAGTTCGTGCGATAAAGGAAAATAATCTTCACGATTTTGACACAAATCTTTGGAATCACGCATATTCATTTGCGTCAAACTGTGTAAGAACTCTTTTGCTTGGAATTACAAACGGAAGACTTTCACGCCCATTTCACAAAAACTTGGTGCAAAAATATAACGCAAAACTGAACTATATTTCAGCCCGCTTTGCAACATTAACGGACTACGCCCTAATAACATACGGCGGTGCGTTGAAGCGTAAGGAGTTTCTATCTTCAAGATTCGCCGATATCGCATCATACATGTTCCTAATTTCCGCAGTATTGAAAAAATTCACAAGCGGCGGTTTTGATGAAAATGAAAAAGCAAGTGTTGAATATATATGTGATTTGTATTTATCAAGAATTCACGAAGCATTTCACGATATAAGCACAAATATTCACCGCAGAAATGGTCTTTCAGCAATACTAAACCTCTCTGGTGCGTTTTCAAACAGAAGCTTGGCAAAGGGCAAGGCATCATGGAAAAATATTGAAAGCATTGTGAAACATTACAGTCAAAACCATACAATTGCAATTGAGGAGGTTTTCGTTCCGAAAAATCCGGAAGAGCAAATGCACAAAATGGTTTCAGCATTCTTACAGCAAGATGTCATTGAGATCATCGAAAAACGCATAAGAAAATCTGGATACAAAAAACCGGAAGATGCTCTTAAAAACAAGGCTATAACACAAAATGAGTTCGATGAAATTACAAAATACAACACACTTTGCAATGAAATCGTTCAAGTTGATAACTTTGAGTTAAAATCACTGATAAATGAAAGCTAGAGAAATTCTTACAATTGCCCTTACAAACCGAGTACTTTTCGCCATTGAAAAAGTGGTGAAACTGCACTCAACAGTAAAAGGACTTGAAAATATTCCGCAAAATTCCTCAATAATATTCACACCAAACCACTTCACAAGGTGTGAAACATTCATCGTTCCATACTTACTAAACCAAGCACCGCATTTGAAATTTTGCAGGTCACTAGCATTTTCATCACTATTCACATCATACCTTGGAAAATACCTCACAAACCTTAAAACGCTTTCAACATCGGACGAAAACCGCGATGAAATAATAACAAATTCCCTTGCAAACGGCGAAGACAACTGGGTGATATACCCAGAAGGAATGATGGTGAAAGACCGCAAGCGAGAAGTTAAGCACGGCATTCTTGAAACCAAACTTTCCGTTAAAACCGGAACATCGGTTATTGCAATCAAAGCAGAATGCGTTCGCGCGAAAAACAACCTTAACACAAATCCAGTTTGCATAATTCCCGTAACAATAAACTACACACCACTTCACCCAGACGCAAATAATAAAATTCTGAAAATTGCGCAGAAGTTTATAAAAAAACTCCCAAAGCGTCTTGAAGAAGAATTGACGGTTGAAGGCTCGCTTTTGCTGAACTCCCACATAACGCTGGAACTTCACAAGCCAATTTTCATTAAGGATTACACACAGGAGGAATCCCACCTGTCAAATTTCCTTGGAATTAAAAACAAAAAAAGCGTTGAAGACAACATTTCCCAGCACAGACTTCCAATTTCAGCAAAAATTGCGGACGAAATATACAAGCACACACACATAACATACGAACATATTGTTTGTGCAATTTTGGAGGAAATGAAAATCGTAGAAATTGCAAAAATCCCATTCCTTGTAATTGCCTGCGTTCAAGCGTTGAAACAGTATTCTAATATTTTACGATACGAAGGCGATCTTTCCGATTCCACAATTCTTCAAGGCATTCTTAACACGGAAAAACTCAACCATTTCATCGCCCTTTTACAAGAACAGCAATGCGTTGAAAGTGATGGCTTTTCAATTGCTACAACAGAAAAATTCCACACATACACAGATTTTGACTACATACGCATTCAAAATGTTGCAAAGGTGTTTTTAAACGAACTTTACTACTTCAAAAATGTTCAATACACAATCAAAAGTGCAACACTTCAAAGCGATTTTAACACAATGCTTCAATGTTTTAAATATATCGATGAAATATATTTACGCACGCACGAAATCACGAAATCGCAACATTCAATAGACACAAAACACGGAATTGCGAAATTCACAAAAGCACCATCGGATAGAGTTTGCCTTTTAATTCACGGATACAAATCCTCGCCATTTGAAATGGGAGAAATTGCAAGTGAAATTGCATCGTCCGGAATTTCATCGTATTGCGTTCGAATGGAGGGGCACGGAACATCTCCGTTTGATATGGCAACAACAACTCGCAAACAATGGCAAGATTCCTGCGAAATTGCATACAAAATTCTCTCACTACACTTTAAACGCATCGACATTTGCGGGTTTTCAACGGGTGGCTTGATTGCGTTAAATCTTTCACTGAAATACCCTGCCGTAAGGTCACTTACTGCAATAAACCCAGCATTAAAATTGTGCGATGTAAAATTCCGCCTTGTTAAAGTTGCAAATTTATGGAGTGAAGCCCTTGAAAAAATCGCAAATTCAAAGAAAAAATATATAACAGACGCACCAGCCTATCCAAAAACAAACTACGCAATAAACCACTTTTCCTGCATGAGCGAACTTTCCACACTTATGAGTGAAGTTGCCGAAGTTTTGCCAAAAGTTAAGGTGGATATTCTGATAATCAACTCCACAAAAGACCCAGTCGTTCTTCCAAAATCAAGTAAGGAAATCTTCGATGCTGTAAGTTCAAATGTTAGATACCTTGAAGAAGTTGAATCTGATGAACATGTTATTGTTCGCGGGAAATCTGCAAAGGAGGTTTCCAGTTTGATAAAAAAATTCCTGTTCTAAACTCCTAAACCGCTCCATCTTGCATTTTGCGATATTTTTCAACATTTGCAAGATGCTCCTTGTAGGTTCTAGCAAAAACATGCCCACCGGTTCCTGATGCAACGAAAAACAGATACTCCGCATCATCTGGGTTTATCGCCGCCTTAATTGCACCAATTGAAGGACTTGCGATTGGCGTTAGTGGAAGTCCGCTTATCACATAAGTATTCCAAACGCCAACGGATTTCAAATCATCAAGCGTAAGCTTTCTTTCCATAACGCCGGTTTGGCTTGAAATTTGATATATCACAGTTGGATCCGTCTGCAACTTCATTCCAATCTTCATTCTGTTTTTGAACACCGAAGAAATCATTGGCATTTCTTCGACAACCGACGTTTCCTTTTCAATTATTGAAGCCATAATAAGAACCTCGTTTGCGTTTTTAAGGTGGGATTTCTCAAAATCAAAACCTTTAAGAATTGCCTCAAGGGTGTTCCTCGTGGAACTTTGGGCGTGTTCAAGCACGATTTTTTTAGATGTTTGACACTTATGCTTGTAACTTTCGGGCAAAATTGTGCCTTCTTCTGGTGCTTGTGAAATGTCGCCGTAAAAGTCATCACTTGCATTAAGTT
>CANCKZ010000089.1 GCA_947378695.1 Rickettsiales bacterium | reverse complement strand
TAGCAAGCATTGCAATTTGCCTTATTGCATCAGGGATATCCGCATTTTTGTTCACCAGAATTCTACGCAAAGGCTTTTCCGAAAAGATGATAAAAATTCTTGCTGGCGGTCTGTTTTTGAAAAAAGATTTCCACCGATATATAATCTTCATGGTGCGTGAAATTTACACAAGCACGCTTCACATTCTTAAAAACGCCATAGTTTTAAAACAATTCGATGACGAAATCATAACAATCACCCTGCCAAGCCATGTTTCAACATATCGCATTTTTTTGGTTGTGAAATCAATAACAATCACGCCCGGAACAAGCGTTATTGGCGTTGATGGCAAAAATCTCACGGTTCACTGTTTAACGAAATCCTCCAAAAATTCGCTTGAAGAAATGCGGTTTATCAACACAATTTTATCGTTCAAATTTTAATGATACGCATTTATATTGAAAATATTGCGGAAAAGGTTGTGATAATTGGGGAACAATTTGCCTACTTACAAAAGGTTATGCGTGCAAAAATTGGCGAAGAAATTCTAATTTTCAACGCAATTGATGGCGAATTTCTGTTTAAAATCACGGATATCACAAAGCGGGAAATTGTTGCATTACAAACCGCAAATGTTCGTAAATTTCACGCACCAAAGCAGAAAATTTTCTGCGTATTTTCTAAAATCAAGCAAAAAAATGCCGAATTAATCGTTCAAAAATGCACAGAACTTGGCGTTCACGGCTTCATTCCAATGGTTACGGCACGCACGGTGGAAAAAAATTTGAACATTGACCGCCTAACAAAAATTGCGATTGAAGCCTGCGAACAATGTGGCAGACTTGACATTCCACAGTTTCTGCCTGAAATTTCGACTAATGAACTTGCAAAATGTGACGGAAAATTAATGCTTTTGAGTCAATTTTCCAGCGAAAAATGCGTTGATATTCAAGGCGATGCTTTTGTGATATCTGGTCCCGAAGGTGGTTTTACAACGCAAGAACTTGAATTTCTTGGCGATATCTGCACAAAATTAAATGTTTCGAAAAATATTCTTCGTGCCGAAACCGCCGCAATTCTTGGCTGTGGAATTGTGATGAATGCTATTCTTTAATCGAAATAATTCCACCGCATCTTTCAATGTTTTGCATGAACATTTGGTAGCCTCGCTCAATGTATTCCGCATTTTCAATTGTGATCGTTGAAGTGCTTACAAAGCCGGCAAGGGCAAGGGCTGCTCCTGCGCGAAGGTCGGAAGCTGTAACGATGCCATCGTGAAGGGAATCCACGCCACGAATAACCGCTTGTCTTCCATTTATTTCAATATTTGCACCAAGTTTTTGCAATTCCAAAGCGTGTTGCAACCTGTTTTCAAAGATGTTCTCCGTAATAACCGATGTGCCTTTTGTTATGCAAAGAAGGGTCATTAGTTGGGGTTGAAGATCTGTTGGGAAGTATGGATAAGGGTTTGTTTGAATCTCGATTGGGTGAAGTCCCGTTGGTGAGCGACTTGCTTCAACAGATTCCGTGTGCTCTTTTGTCAAGGACGATTTGATATCAACGCCAACGCTTGAAAGCGTGCCAATTATGTTATCAAATGTTTTGATTGAGCAGTTATGCAGGATAATTTTCCCGTTAGTCATTGCCGCTGCGATGGCATAAGTTGCGGCTTCAATACGGTCAGGAATAATGCTGTGTTCTGTTGTTCCAAGCTCTTTCACGCCTTGAATAATCAACTCTCTTTCGCCGGTTTTACTAATTTTTGCACCAAGTTTATTGAGGAACAATATTAGGTCGTCAATTTCCGGTTCAATTGCGATGTTTCGCAAAATTGTGTCGCCTTCTGCGGTTACACTTGCCATTATTGCGTTTTCGGTTGCTCCTACTGAAATTGATGGAAATGTAATTTCAGCACCTTTAAGCCTTTTGCCGTTTGTTGTGGCTTCAATATATTCTTCCGTTTCAATTACCGTTGCACCAAGTTTTTTCATCGCCATTATGTGAAGGTCAATTTTGCGATCTCCAATATTACACCCACCCGGACGAGCAAGCTTAACATAGCCATTGCGTGCAAGAATTGGTCCCAGCAAAAGGATTGATGTGCGAATTAGGCTTGTGATTTTGGAATCCGTAATTTCAGAACTTAAATTTGCGGAATGTATTGTGATTGATTTTGAAGGATTGGCGTTGAATGTACCATCAATTGTAATGTGAGAACCGGCGGTGTGCAGAATTTTCAACAGATTCACGATATCAGAAACATAGGGAATGTTGTGGATAAGGCACGGTTCTTTGGAGATTATCGATGCAATAATTATTGGCATTGATGCGTTTTTTGCACCTGATATTGAAATTTCGCCAATTAGTGGCTTGCCACCTGTTATTTGAAGGGTTTTCATCGTGTCTTTAATAAGTGATGACTTATATTTTACAAATGGGAAAAATCAAGATTTTTTATTTTTTATGCAACACCGCATAACACCGCTTGATAACACCCCTCATAACAATGCTTTTAATTCACGCCAATTTGGGACAAAACTTCGCTGAAGATTGTAGAAATCCGCCCCATGATTTGGAAATTTCAAATGGCAAAGTTCGTGCATGATGACATAATCTATGTGTTTAATTTGTTTGTGAATCAAATTCAAATTGAGTGTCATTACGCCAATTTTCCTGCCGGATAGCATCGATCCCCAGCGAGATTTCATTTTGCGAATCTTCAAAATTGGGAAATTATAGCTCAACATTTGGGAGAAAATCTCAAAATTATACGCGAGTCTTTGCGAGAAAATTTCCAAAGATTTCCCCTTCAGCCATTTCTCAAGAACGGAAATGCCGTCGTAATTTTTTGATTGCACGCACACAAAACCCTCTTCCAGTGTAACAAAATTCGTTTTGCCTTGTGAAAATTTGATTGCATACCGCTCACCAAGGAAGAATAAAATGCCGGTTTCTTGGTAATTTGCTTGCGATGGTCTTGCATTTGATTGGGATATCTGTGCGATTTTTTTTAAAATCCATTGCTTTTTTATGGCAATTATTTCGCGAATTTTGGCGTCCGTAATGTTTTTTGGCGTTCGAATGACGACTTTAGCATCGCGATTCACGCTTATTGAGATTGTTTTCCTTGATGATTTCACCACTTCGAAGGTAAAATCACCATTTTCCGCCAAAATTTGCACAAATTTACACAATTTCCTGCAGTGATGTGAAGATTTTCAATCCACCGTTTTCGTTTTGAAAATCAATACCACGGGTAATCATGACTGCTGATTCCAGCGTTGTTGCGTAAAGTAAACGGGACATTACGGTCGCTCTTCGAATGGCGAATGCGTCCGTTAGGGAGCGTCTTCCGTGTGTTGTGTTGATTATCAAATGCACGGATTTTTGTGCGATCATATCCAAGACATTTGGCGAACCTTCGGAGGCTTTTTTCACAAGTTTGCACTCAATTCCATTTTTTTGCAAGAATTCCTGAGTCCCTTTTGTGGAGTAAAACTCAAAGCCATTTTTTTGGAGGCTCTGAACCATTGAAAGGGCTTTTGGTGATTTATCGGCATCTTTTAGTGAAACGAAAACGACCCCTTTCTTTGGGAGTTTATACTTCGTTGCGATGATCGCCTTGGCGAAGGCTTCGTTGATATTTTTCGAAATTCCGATGATTTCCCCAGTGGATTTCATCTCAGGTCCTAAAATTAGATCCGCATTTGGGAATTTTTCAAACGAAAACACTGCCTCTTTCACGGCGTAGTGTGGAAGGTTCCTCAACGCGTGGAAATTGCCAATATTTTCCTTGAATTTCATTGTTTGGAACTCGGAGACATCTGCAAGAAGCATGCCGTTCATGAGTTTCGTTGCAACTTTTATGATTGGAAAACCGCTGGCTTTCGCGATAAATGGCATAGTCCGTGAACACCGCGGATTTGCCTCAATCACAAAAACTTCGCCATTTTTCACCGCGTACTGAATGTTGATGAGTCCAATCACGCCAAGCTTTTG
>CANCKZ010000088.1 GCA_947378695.1 Rickettsiales bacterium | reverse complement strand
TGGGCTTAGAGCTTGGCAGTTTTTCCCACGAAAGGAGGTAAAATCGTGCTCGCCTATTAAATGTTTCGCAGATTCCCTCATTTTCAAAATATCAAGCTTTGGAGCCATATGGTGCATTTTGCCATCAAAAACGGGGCTTTTAATTCGGGAGTTATAAATGTAGTATTTATATTCCCTGCCAATACAAGAAAAGCGAGAATGAAACGCATTATCAACCTTTTCAACAGATTTCAACGCAACTTGTTCGTGATTTTTGTTGAGGAAAAAGTTTATCCCAAGCAGAACCTTTTCTTCTGAAAGGGAATTTTCAACCTCAAAATGAATTGTTTGTGCGAAGGCGTGAACGCCAGCATCTGTTCGACCACAGTAATCGATATGATTTGCCTTTCCGTTTGTGAATTGAGCTAGTGCCATTTCAATTGCTCCTTGAACTGTTGCAAGGTTTTCCTGCCTTTGCATTCCACAATATTGTGTTCCAACATATTCAACAACGCCTTTATATTTCTGCATTCTTCTTCCCAAAAAGTGAAAATATTATAAGAGTAATTTCAAACAGTGCAATTAGCAAAACCGCAACAATTATTTGCGAGATAACATCTGGCGGGGTAATTATTGCCCCAACAATGAAGCTTAAAACGATGTAGAGCTTCCTGAATTTTCGAATTTTTTCAAGGGAAATAACTCGCATTTGAAGTAGTGCAAAAATGACGATTGGAATTTCAAAAACCAAGCCAAACATTACGCACAGCATGAATATTGTGTTAAAAAACGCGCTTGCATTCAGCGAAAACGAAATGGAAGGATCTACCATTTGGAACATAAAATTGACAACGAGGGGGGATATATAAAAAAAACCAAGCAAAATTCCCACAAAAAACAATATAAGTGCAAGCACGAAATAAAGGATTATCAGCGATTTGCGTTTAAAAATTGGCAGAAGATACTTCGCAGAAAAAAACACCAAAAACGGCATAAAAACGATGATACTACACAAAAATGACAGCTTCATACTCAAAAAAAACGGAGCCTCAATTGTGAAATAATGCAGTTCATGCCCTTGCAAAAACCGTGTTTTTATGGCATCAACAATTTGTGCGTGGAAGTAGTAACAAACGGAAAATGAGGCAATAAAGCAAAGCGTAAGCTGGATTGCTAGGGTTTTGAGGTCGGTAATGTGACCAATTATGTCTCTCTCGAAATCTTTCTTGTGAACGCCGTCTTCCATTGTTGAAATATTCAAATGCAATATTTTTTTCTTGTATTTATCAAATTTCCATTTCCAAATAGCAAGTAAATATCGTGAAATATAAATGAAAAACAGCGAAATAAAAATTCACTCATGGGGAGGGTACCTTCCAAACAGAAAACTAACAAATGCGGATATGTCGCAATTCGTTGAAACAAGCGACGAATGGATCGTTCAACGCACGGGTATTACTCAAAGGTTTTTCGTTGAAGAAGGGCAGGTGACTTCGGATATGGCGGTGGAATCGGCACTTGTTTCTTTGGGTGGAAGGACTCACATTGATGCGATAATTCTTGCCACAACAACACCAGATTTAACCTTCCCATCAACCGCTTGCATTGTTCAAGGAAAGCTTAAAGAACGAGGCATTACCAGCAACTTTGCCTTTGATATTCAAGCCGTTTGTGCGGGATTTGTTTATGGAATTGCCAACGCTTATGCTCACATTAACGCCGGTTTTGCAAAATCTGTTTTGGTTATCGGTGCGGATTCAATGTCCCGTATTCTTGATTTTTCCGATAGAACAACCTGCGTTCTTTTTGGCGATGGTGCCGGTTCTTGCATTGTTGAACTTGACGAAACAAATTCGGGAAATTGTATAATTTCCACATCGCTTCATTCGGAATCAAACACACATATTCTTTGCACAACAGGGGGAGTTTCGCAAAAAGGCACAGGAATTTTAACCATGCAAGGGCAAGATGTCTTCAAAAACGCCGTTTCCAAAATGTATGCTTCAATCAACGAACTAATTGAGAAATCTGGCATTACCAAAGAGGCAATCGATTTCATCGTTCCACACCAAGCAAATGTTCGAATTCTTGATGCTATTGCCAAAAAAATGGAAATGCCGGAAGAAAAGTTCATTAAAACAATTCACAAACACGCAAATACATCGTCAGCAACAATTCCACTTGCAATGTGGGAGGAAAACTCCAAATTCAAAACAGGCGATTTAATAATTCTTGAAGCACTTGGAGGAGGGCTTACTTGGGGAGGAATCGTTTTCAAGTTTGCCTAAGGTTTGCTTGCGGTTGCGGGTTTGCTATTTGGGGTTGTGTTATTTTAGCGTTTGATTATTGCGTCATGCTTATTTCGAAAATGAAACTTGTAACGCTAATATTTGCCGTGCCATTGAAGAAAAGCTGGTTTTGAGCCCCAAGCTTGTAATTCAAGCAATCGCTTTTATATGCTACTCCACCGCTAACCTGTGTAATAATATTCTGCGATTTTGCATTGCTTCCACTGTAAAACCGTGGGTTTTGAACGATATTTGCAAATAGCGAGTGATTTTTGTAATTCAGTGAACCGGAATATGTAATGTTTTCAATTGTTTGAGCAGCAACCCCCGCAACTGTATTTCGCAGCGATTCATCAAGGTAGAAATAGCCAACGCCTGCGGTTATTAAAGGGAATGGCTGAATGGATATGCTTGAATTTGACATAAGAATTTGTGCTGGTTCGTTGCGAATTATGAATTTTGAAGACATTTGCACCTTGTTCAGCGAAGCGTTCACCCTTCCCACATAGTTTGAAAATCCGCTTTGGGTGTTGTATCGTTGCCCTGCGAAAAAGTTAAATTTGCCGTTGTTTTTGTTTTGCATTTGAACATTAAGCCCGTAAGCACCTTTGAGACCTGCATCGATTAGGTCTACACCGTTATATTTTGATGTTGTGAAAATGTTGCTGTCTGTAATGAAGCTTGTTGCACTGTCTTCATTTGTTATGGAACCTCGTGTTTTTTCTGTTGTGTAATCAAGGAAGAGCATTGGTTTAATTTGGGTGATATAGTTTTTGATGTTATAGGAAAAAGAGTGTGAAATTGTTGTGTTTATGTCTCCTACTATTCGCTGTGCGTTTGTGATTGATGAACTATCGCTGTTTTTATATGCGTAGTTATACAAATTCACGCTTGGTTTTGCTTCCATTTCAAGACCACGAAACTTAAAAGATCGTATTGTTTCAAGTCCCGTCATGGCACGAACTCCACTTGTGCCAATTGCACGGCGAAAGTTCATAACCTCGCTGTTTGAAGCAATTTGAATGTTTGCATCTTTTTTTGAGAGCATTGTTTTATATTGTGCGGAAGAAACAAGTGATGGAATTGCGTTTTGGTTGCTGGCGGTCATTGCTTTGTAGTATGTGGTATCCATGCTATAAAAGCGGTTTTTTGAATCGTTATTGATGTAATTGTTATAGTGTAAATTCGAGGTTAAATAGTTGTTGTATTGCATGTCATAAACCTGCATAACGAATCTATCTGACGAAAGTTGGATATCCAGATTGGAGGAGGAATTTTCGTTGAAATATTTGTTGTTGTTTAGAAGGTAGTATCGAAAGCCTTTGCTTCCATCGTTCACACCATTGTTGGAAAGAATGCTTGTGTTAAGAAGGGTTGTTTTGAAATCTGTTTTTGAACTTAAATTGCCCTTGTTATATTCATTTGAAATCTTAACATTGTGCGCTCTTATTGAGGAATTTGAGGTATCTTGGGTTAAGTATAATTCGGGCTGAACTTTAAAGTTTCCGTATTTTGTATCGTTTTTAATATACATAAATGTCAACCCTTGTTGCCCTCCAACATTCACAAGATTAAATTCTTGAAAACCCTCCTGTTTTGCTGAGGTATTGAATGCAAGATATGGGGTGTAGAATATTGGAAATCCGTGCAGATTAATGAAAAGGTTTCGTGCTTTAAGCATATTCGTTTCAGTGTTATACGTCAATTTGGAAGCATACCCGTTCCAAGGCACACTACATT
>CANCKZ010000087.1 GCA_947378695.1 Rickettsiales bacterium | reverse complement strand
CCGTGGTCAAGCCCCCAAGAATCGTCTGGCGTGATTTCGGGAATTGTATTGCATATTTCCTTAGCTAGTTCGGGGTTTCCATCAGGATTGTATTGCACTTCGTAAAGTTCCTTTGGAAAGCCATAAAAATCGTGGATTGTTTTTTGCTTTTGGTTTGATGTGATTTTTGTTCCGTCTGTTTGGCTCGAAGTTTGATAATTTTCTAGCTTGCTCGCCGAACCTTCGCTTTGCTCGGTTTCCCAATGAGCAGAAATTGAAAGTATGGCTTTTGGTTTTGGCATTTTGGAAGCAATCTCCGCCCAAGTTTTCGTGTAATTATTATTTTCGATTGCATTCATTGGCGAACCATGACCAAAAAATATTGTTGGGGCTATCATATTCGTAGTTTTACTTTTTTGTGTTGTGTAAAGCAGTATTTTAAAAAAATCAATTTTAAGAACATGTGTTCTGAAAAATCATTCATACAGCTTCATTTATAAGATTTTGCATAGTTTGAATATGTGGATAAAAGCACAGTATGGAACTATCTAGAGTTCGCAATACATTTTCCACCCCGCTCCATTTTTTATTGGTTATTATATAATTCCTATGCTGAATTTAACAGAAGTAAATTTGATAATAATAATAGTTCCAATATTACTAATCACAATCTTCATTCTTGACCAATCCCTTCGCAAAAAACTCAACACAAACAGTGAAGAGAAAGCCGCATTCTCGTTCACATTCATCAGATTTTTCCTTGTTTCGTTCGTTTCGGTAATGTTTTTTTCCGCAGATGTCCTCATTTTCAAAACCATCGCAACCATGAACTTCACACCAGAAATGTTCAACCAAAACAAAGATTTCTTCAAGTACGCATTCCTGGTTTTGGCATTCCAACTTGTGGCTTTTGGTTCGAATTTTGGTCTTGCAAATATTGCGGGAGTTATCGAGAAAATCTCCAAAGCGGTTCGCAAAAAATAAATAGCATACCAAATAAAAATGTTGCATATTGCGAAGTTTTGCCCCGTTAGACACAATTTTTCCTTGACTTTTTCAAAACAAATTTTAAATAGACACAACAACGAATATATAACATTTTTTTAAACAAAATGTCGAAATACCTTTTCACCAGTGAATCGGTTGCCCCGGGGCATCCTGATAAAACCTGCGATATCCTCTCAGATTCCCTCCTTGATTTCTGTCTTTCCAAAGAAAGCGATGCAAGATGTGCCTTTGAATGCTTTGCAACAACGGATACGGTGGTCGTTGGCGGTGAAATTAGGTTGAAAAATCACGATATTTCTAGCGACGATGTTGAGCAAATCGTGCGAAATACTCTTAAAGAAATTGGACACAACAACGAAGGTTTTGCACACGATACGGTGAAAATTTACAACCACATACACACTCAATCGCAAGAAATTGCCAACGGTGTGGACGAAAATGACGCAAAGGAAGAAGGTGCCGGCGACCAAGGAATTATGTTTGGCTTTGCTTGCAGGGAGACCTCTGAACTTATGCCTGCTCCAATTTTTTACTCGCACAGAATTCTACAAAACCTTTCTGGAATTGAAGGTTTAGGACCAGACGCAAAATCGCAAGTAACATTTGAATACGAAAACGGACTGCCAAAAGCGGTGGAATCTGTTGTTGTTTCAACTCAACACGGGCAAAATGTTTCGCTTGAAGAGGTTCGTCAAAAAGTTACGAGCATTCTTGAAGCAACACTTCCAAACATGCCTTCAAAACACAAAACTTTTATCAATCCGGCTGGAACATTTATTATTGGTGGACCAGTTGCCGACACAGGCTTGACCGGAAGGAAGATTATCGTTGATACTTACGGCGGTTCTGCTCCGCACGGAGGTGGTGCATTTTCCGGAAAAGACCCAACAAAAGTGGATAGATCCGCAGCGTATATTGCACGATATTTGGCAAAAAACATCGTTCACGCTGAACTTGCAACTCACTGCACAATCCAACTTTCTTATGCCATCGGTGTTGCACAACCTGTTTCAATTTACATCAAAACAGACGGCGAATCGAAAGTAAAAAATGCAGATATCATCGATTTCATCACGCAAAAAATCGATCTTACACCAAAAGGAATAAGGAATCGCTTGAAAATGAACAACCCAATTTACAAACCTACCGCAAGTTTTGGACACTTTGGCAGAGAAGCAATTCCGCAAAGCAACCTGTTTTTGTGGGAAGAGACCAACCTTTACAACGACTTAAAACAATGGTTTAATTTATAAAAATATGAAAGAGAGAACAAACGAAGTGATTAAAAAAATCGTCAGAACTTGCATAGTTGCGGTTCCTGAATCTTTACATTTGGCGATATTAAAAGAATTTCACGGTTTCACATCAATTTTGAACTTCTCGCAGACAATTAAAAACCTGATTGCCATCGACCAAATGCAAGTTTTTGGAATATCCAACGAAATGCAAATAATTTTAAGACACATAAACCAACTGAAAATGCTTGGAAGCATGAACGCAATAACCAAAGCATTTCAAAGAGAATACGAAGAAAAGCACTCCCGCACTGTGGTTGTTGTGAATCTTGCTGCGGATCAAGACATTTCCCTTGACGAAGTGACTCAATTTTTGGGCAAAAAAATTCCAGAACCGTCCGATATAATCTTCAAAACACACAACACACTTGGAGTTTCAATCCATTTCCACAACTCTGTGATAGAATACACCCCAGACAGCATTCTTAAAACATTAAAAGTTGCGTGAGCATTGAAATTATTCAAGACGCCCTGCCCCGAATTCCAAACCTTTCGGGGGTCTACAAAATGCAAGACATAAACGCAACCCTAATTTACATTGGCAAGGCGAAAAATCTTCAAAAACGGGTGCAATCATACACGAAAATCAACGAACTTTCGCCAAAAACACGCACTCTTGTTGAAAATGTTGCCTCAGTTGAATTTGAAATTACACCAACGGAAAAAGATGCGTTGATTTTGGAGGCTTCGCTTATCAAAAAACACCAGCCAAAGTATAATATTTTACTCAAAGACGACAAATCTCGCCAATATATCAAGCTTTCGCACCACAAATTCCCCGCAATTGTGCGATATCGTGGGAAATTTGAGCGAAAAGCCTCCCTTTTTGGACCATTTGGCTACATTCAAGGCAGTAAATTTTCCACAAACGACACAATAAAATACATAACAACCTTCGTGAACAAGGTTTTTAAGATCCGCTCGTGCAAAGATTCCAAGTTCAACATTCACAACGCCTGCGGAAAACCGTGCATGGAGTATCAAATCAAGACATGTTCGGGCCCGTGTGCCGGCATGATTTCCAAGGCGGACTACGAAAAATCCATCGAAAATGCGAAAAAATTTCTGCAAGGAGCAGACTTCGAGGTGTATAAATCGATAAAAGACAAAATTGGGAGGCTTGCCCAAAGCGAAAATTTCGTCGAGGCGGATATCCTCAAAAACCAGATTCTTTCAATCGAAAACTTGAAGTCGTCATCAAGCGATGTCAATTTTAGCAAGTTTGAAAATGTTGATGTTGTGGCGATTGGCGAAAATTTGACGAAAATTGAGGTTTTTGCGATCCGAAACGGCTACGCTTTGGGTGGAAACCTATTTGAAATTCATAAACACGACGGAACAACTGCCGAAATTTTGGAGGCGTTCATTTTGGAATACTACTCCAAGGAAAATATGCCGCCAAAAAAGATTTTCACCAGCCACAAGGTTGCGACTCAAAATTTGAAAATCCTCTTCAAGGAGCTTTTCAGCGTGACGGCGGAAATTTCCAATCCGCAACAGGGCGAAGGCAAGGTTTTGCTTGATTTTGTCCTGACTAATCTGCAATTTCAAATTGGTATTGACGCAAAACAAAACAACGAATTTGCGGTTGGAATGGAGTGCATTCGTGGGGTGTTTGGCCTTGATTTTGCTCCGAATCGTGTGGAAATTTACGATAACAGCCACATTTCCGGTGCATTTTTCACGGGTGCGTTTGTGGTTGCGTCTCAAAAAGGGTTTGAAAAGTCGCAATATCGCAAATTTAACGCAAAATATTCAAAAGGAGGCGACGATTACGCTATGATGGCAG
>CANCKZ010000086.1 GCA_947378695.1 Rickettsiales bacterium | reverse complement strand
TCCAAGTTGATAGACTTAAATGCGTTCATAAGAAGTTCGCCGGAGCGTCCAATAAAAGGCACGCCTGCAATGTCTTCCTCTTGACCGGGAGCCTCGCCAATTACTAAAATTTTTGCGTTGGGGTTGCCATCGCCAAAAACGGTTTTTGTTGCGAATGTTTTCAGCTCACAATTGCACGATTTTTCCAGCTCCCCCTTTAAGTCGTCAAGCGTTGTGAAGGCATCAAGGTTCACCGCTGGAACGGAAGGCGAGGGTTTTAAAGGCTTTTCTGTTGGTTGTGTAATTTTTTTTGCCATTGTTTGTAATGTTTCCTGTGGTTGATATTGCGGCGTTTGTTGTGGTTGAGGCTGTTGCGTTTGTGATTGTGTTGGGCTTACAACCTGCATTTGCGGAGGCGTTTTAATTGGTGGAATTTCCTCAATTGCGATTTTTGATGGCACCTTTGCAAATGTTTGGAACTCGCCAATTTCCGCAAGAGTTTTGGAGTAATATTCCACCAAGTTTCCAAGTTTTTGAATTAAAAGGAGCTTTTCCATCGTGCTTTTTCGTTGTTGTTACAAGGGAAATATAATTTTGGTGGGTTGTCAAGGAATTTTCTTGAATTATTAAAAAAATAGTATTATGGGTTTTTTGAAATCATTTGTGATGCTATGGCAGAAAAACACGGACTTTGCATATTCGTTGAAAACGAATTTGGCGTAATTCAAAGGCTTACCAACCTTTTTTCAGCAAGAGGAATGAGCATTGAAACAATTCACACAACAACCGTTGATGTTCCGCAAAACATTTCGCAAGTGAGTATTTCCCTTTATGAAAGCGAGAAAAACATTGAACTTGTGCAAAAACTTTTGATGAGAATCCTTATTGTGCATGATGTTCAACGCATTAAAATGAACAACGAGCTTACCTATACAACGCAAATTTTGCACGCAAAGCCGGAATTTATGCCTCAAATTTTGGAAATTGCTGAACAATATGAACTTTCAATCTTCAATTTTGACCAAAACCCCCGCATATTCTGCATTACAGGGGCGGAGGAATCAATTTCAGTTGCAAAAAATAAATTAAGCCAAATTTCAAGCCTTGTTTTGTTGAAAAGTTACAAAATTTTCTAGGAAATTTATGAAATTTCTGGAATTTCTTCCGTTTTTGCCTGTTGATGGCACTTTTGAGTATCAAACGCAGCTGGAAGTTTCCGTTGGCGATGTCATTGCTTGCCGTTTTGGTGGTTTTGACTGCATTGGCGTTGTGTTGGATTGCTACGACCAAAAAAAAACCGAATTCAAACTTGCATCTGTTTCACGGGTTGTGTTTCCGCAAATTTTCAGCCAAGAAACAATAAATTTTGCAAAACAACTTTCCAAATACTACGGATATTCCACCGCTGCATTTTTGAAACTCTCATTTCCGTTTTCCGTTAAGGATTCCTTTGAGGTAACAAAATCGTTCGCATTTTTAAATGAAGGCGTAACATTGGGGTCGAGTAAATCCGCAAAATGGGCAGAAATTTACAACACTCTTCAACACGGCGAAATTGACGAAACTGTTTTCAAGGGGCTTTCTTACTTCAAGACAAAAAAATTAATTGGCACAAAAACGGTTGAAGTTGTTCAATCAACGCAAAATTTCCAAGCCGATGGCATCACAAAAGCAGTTCTGCCGCAACTTTCCAACGAACAGCAAGCGGTTTGCAACGGAATTAAGACAGCTGGCATTAAAACCGATGGGATTAAAACTAATGAATTTGCCGCAAGTTTAGTCCACGGAAGGACGGGTTCTGGCAAAACGGAGGTTTATCTGCACTTAATTCAGCAATTGATTTTGGAAAATAGCGAGGCACAAATTGTGGTTTTGTTGCCGGAAATTGGTCTTGTGAAAGTGATTTCCCAGCGAATTGAAGAACGATTTGGCGTGAAAATTCCCGTTTGGCATTCTGGAATTTCAGATTCCCTTCGCAAAGAACGCTTTTTGCAAGTGAAAAATGGTGCGTGTAGTGTGATTGTGGGGACGAGATCCGCACTGTTTTTGCCATACAAAAACCTTAAAATGATTATCCTTGACGAAGAACATGACGGTTCATTTAAGCAGGATGAAACGCCTGTCTATAACGCACGAGACGCCGCCGTTTTGCTTGCGAAAAATAAGAACATTCCAATTGCGTTGTTTTCGGCAACGCCATCTGTGGAATCTTTTCATAATGCACAAATTGGGAAATATTCTCTGTTTAATCTTCACGCACGGTTCAACGATGTTTTAATGCCACAAGTTACGGTTGTGAACGAGAAATCAAAAAAATTCCTGTCCAATACTGTCAAGGAATCAATAGTTGACTACTTTGAATCAGGGAAGCAGGTTTTAATTTTCATAAACCGCAGGGGATTTTCACCGATAAACGAGTGTTCATCTTGCAAGGCGGTGTTCAAATGCGATTCGTGCGACTCCCTTTTAACATATCACAAAAAGAAAGGCGAACTTATCTGCCATAAATGTTCTTATGCTTGGCAAGTGCGAATGGGGTGTTCTGCTTGTGGTTGCGAGGAGCTTGTGATATCATCTTCTGGTGCTGGTGTTGAAGCAATTTACGAGGAAGTTGTTGAATTTCTTGGCGAGCAAAACAAAAAATTCGTTGGCATTTTTAGTTCGGACGAACAAAATTCCGAAAAAAAGCTTTCAAACTTCATTGAACGAGTAACAAACAACGATGTTCGAGTGATAATTGGCACGCAGATTGCATCGAAAGGTTATGATTTTGCGAACCTCAAACTGGTTTGCATTGTGGATTTAATCCTCAAAAATGATGAAATTGACTTCAAAGCCGAAGAAAAACTTATGCAACTTTTGGTGCAAGTTTCAGGGCGAGGCGGAAGAAAAGGCGAGCAGGGGCTTGTGCTAGTTCAAACAAAGCGAAACGAAAGTGATATTTTACGATTAATTTCGCTGGATCAATCCCCATTTTACGAAAACGAAATTTCAGTGCGAAAGGAAAACTTCTTCCCGCCATTTTCAAGGTTTATAACCGTAACATTTTCCGCCAAAAATGAACAAGCGTTGATAATGGAATCTTCAAAATTGACGGATATTATTCGCAAAAGGGTTGCCTGCACAATACTTGGGCCGGCACCTGCTCCCATTGCATTTATTCGAAATGTTTTTAGGTATCGTGTTTTGATTATCTGCAAACGAAACGATTTTGATGTTCCAAAAAAATTGAGCGACATTCTTAAAGATGGGAAATGCCGCACCAAGATTGATGTTGATGCCGTGAGCTTTTATTAGCGGGCTTTGGGTTGTGCGGATTTTTCTCGCTTAAAGTCAATCACTTGCTTATTGTTCAGTTTTACACCTTGTGTGTTTGGGCGGGTGTTTGTTTGTGTTGCTTTCTGAACTGAAAGTTGTGAAGCTGGAAGTGTGACAACATTTATTTTGGATTTCTGTAACGATGTTGACACTTGCGAAGTTGAGCGAGTGCTTGGTTTGTTGACTTTTTGATTTAAAAGGCTGGTGTATTTCTGTGATGGTACAGATGTAAGATCAATATGTATGGTTTTCGCCAACCTGTTAGTCTTTGTTTCTGCAGATTTAGGTTTAAGACTGATGGTTGAAACTTTTGTCTCTTGTTTTTTCGGGGCGTTGGGTTTTACTGTATCAACTTTTTGTTTAGTCTTTTCTAAGTTTGCACCAGACTTTATTCTATTGGTGTTAACTTTCGGGCGTACAACATTTGCGTTGGTCTTTTCTACAATTGTACAAAGTTCTGTGGGTTTCATAAGCTCTATTCGTTTCTTTGCCATATCTTTTGCATGCTGTATTGCGGCATTACGCTTCGTTGTATTAGATTGTTGCCATTTATGATTGGTATTAAGTGATGAATTTCTACTATTGTTATGGACTATAGCATTACCGTAGAGATCTTCAGAATTAATCGTAGTTTTACGCCTCACATCAAAGATGGTGTTAGAATGAATGTTTTGCACACTATTTTGGTCTTGCACTCTCTTTTGTTTACCGTTCATAACTTAGTTTTAATAATTTAATTCACATTAACAATACCACAGTTTTCGGTGAAACGCAAGGGGAA
>CANCKZ010000085.1 GCA_947378695.1 Rickettsiales bacterium | reverse complement strand
GTAATCAGCGTGCGTCTTCCGTTGAAAGTTGAAGGAAGAGTTGAAACAACCGATGCCGCTATCAAAAACCAGACGGCAACAAACTCATTCAAGCCCGCAATTTTGGAAAACGGTTTCAAGCTATCCGTCCCACCGTTCATCGAATCCGGCGAAGTAATTATTATCAACACGGAATCATTTGAGTATGTCGAAAGGAAAAAATAAGCCTCAATTGGAAAAAGTTGAAGCAGAATTTTTCCCTGAATCCCCTGTTTTGCAAGAACTCAAATGGCGTGGTTTCATAAAGGATTGCTCGAATATTAAGGCTCTTGATTCCATTTGCCAAAACGAGAAAATCACGCTATATTCCGGCTACGACCTCACATCAGATTCCCTTCATGTCGGCAATTTGATGACCCTCATGATGTGTCGAATTTTCAAACGCCACGGGCATAATATCATTCCACTTCTTGGCGGGGCGACTACTAAAATTGGAGACCCAACCGGCAGAAATGAAACTCGCAAACCACTTTCAGATGGTCAAATCGCACACAACTTGCTTGGAATTGCAAAAAATTTCACGCAAATCCTTGGCGAAAATATTAAGGTTGTCAATAATTATGACTGGCTTTCCAAAAAAGGATATTTGGAAATTCTTGGCGAAGTTGGAAATCATTTTTCCGCAAACCAAATGTTTGGCATGGATTCGGTGAAAACTCGCATGGAAAATGGCAACCACATGTCCTTTTTGGAATTTAATTACATGATTTTCCAAGGCTATGATTTCTACCACCTTGCAAAAAACGAAAATTGCGTTCTGCAAGTTGGTGGTTCTGACCAATGGGGCAACATTTTGCAAGGCGTTCACTTGAATTCTCGCATTTTACGCCGTGAAACTTTCGGTTTAACATGCCCGCTGATTGCAAAATCCGATGGAACAAAAATGGGGAAATCCGTCAACGGTGCGGTGTGGCTTGCTCGTGAAAAGCTTTCACACTTTGAATACTTCCAATATTTCCGCAATCTTGACGATGCCGACATCGCAAAATGCCTGAAATTCTTCACAGATTTAACCGAGGCGGAAATCCAAAACATGCCATTTAGCGGGCGTGAAATCAACGAAACGAAGAAAATTCTTGCTTTTGAAGCAACAAAAGTTGTGCATGGTGAAGTTTTGGCGATGGAGGCGATGGAATCTGCACAGAAAATCTTTGAAACGGGAGATCTTGACGCAGAAATCCCCGAAATTCAGATTTCCTCTGGCAATATTCTTGACGCACTGGTGGAATCCAAAATTGCGGGTTCTCGTGGTGATGCAAAAAAATTGCTCGCACAAAATTCCGTGAAAATTGATGGCAATCCTTGCACAGATATCAACTTCGAACTTCAAAATGGTGCGGTTGTGCAAATTGGGAAAAAACGCTTTTTCAAGGTTGCTCTGCAATAATTTTGCAAAACTTTGGGAAATTTCCAAATTTGCTTCCTTATTTTGGAAGGCTTGCGAATGTTTATGTTGGAAATTAAGCACCCAATTTTGGTTGAGTGCTTAATTTTTTTTTATTTGATACTTTCCAGCGGTGCAAATTCGATAAGAACATCGCCCATGTTCACAGTTGTGCCAGCTTGTGCGATGATTTTCGTCACAACTGCGTCGCCTTCTGCGTAAAATGCGTTTTCCATTTTCATCGCTTCAATTGTTAAAAGCATTGTGCCGGCCTTAACCGTTGCACCAACTTGAACATGAATATTGGCAACAAGACCAGTCAACGGAGATTCAAATTCCTTTTGGAATGAGACATCGCTTTTGTTGTTGATGCAAATTTCGTAAAGAGCGGCAGTGCGTGCGTTGCGAAGCATAACCTCTTTTTTTACACCATTGTGTTCCAAAACGAACGATGATTTTCTGTTGCGAATTTGAACATAGTAGAGTTTCTCGCAGAAAATTGTGATTAAACGCCCACCAAGTTTATAGGAGTATGTAAATTCATATTTCTGACCGCCAATTTCAATGTGAAGACGAGTTCCATCGTGCGAAAGAAGCTTGATTGACACTCGTTTTTCGTCCAAAAATAGCACAAAATTCGTGATCTCAGTGCGAGTTTGCTTCGCCTGAAACACTTTGTCCGAAATATTTTCCAACTTGCGACTATTTTCCAAATGTGCGATGCACGCAGCAAATGTTAGAATGCGTGTTGTTTCTTCGCATAATTTTGCACTGCCGGAAAAGCCATCAGGGTATTCATTTTTGATAAAAGCCGTGGAAATATCGCCAGAAATGAACTTGGGATTGCTGTATATCGATTGCACGAACGAAATGTTGTGATCAAGACCATCAATCACAAATTGATTCAATGCTTCCACCATGCGAACCCTTGCTTCTTCACGATTTTGCCCAAATGTTATCAGCTTTGCTATCATGGAATCGTAGTATGGGGTAATTGAAAGACCCTCCCTAATTCCGCTGTCAACACGAACGGTTTCGCTTGTTTGTGGTGTGATATATGTTGAAATTCTGCCAATTGATGGAAGGAAATTCTTCGCGGGATCCTCCGCACAAATGCGAGATTCTATCGCCCAGCCTTTAAGTTGAATGTCGTCTTGTGTGAATTCAAGTTTTCTGCCTTCCGCCGAATAAACCATTTGCTCGACTAAATCAAGACCAGTAATATATTCAGTAACAGGGTGTTCAACTTGAAGACGGGTGTTCATTTCAAGGAAATAGAAATTGTGGTTTTTGTCCATAATAAATTCCAAAGTTCCTGCTGAATCGTAGCCAACTTCTTTTGCAAGCAATGTTGATTGACGATACATTTCCTTTCTAACATCTGGAATCATGAACGAACTTGGTGCTTCTTCAATAACCTTTTGGTTGTTTCTTTGAATTGAGCATTCCCTTTCCCCCAAACAAACAACATTGCCGTGTTTGTCGGCGATGATTTGAATTTCAATGTGCCTTGGGTTTTCAATGAACTTTTCGATGAAAATTCTGCCATCACCAAATGCTTTTTCACCTTCGTTTGTAACAGATTGAAACGCTTGTGCAACTTCTTCTTCTTTGTATACAACACGAATACCCTTTCCGCCGCCACCTGCTGTTGCTTTTAAGATTACAGGAAAGCCAACTTCTTTGGCAACTTTGATTGCGTGGTCGCCGTCACGAATAACATCTTGACAACCCGGAATTGTGTTCACGCCTGCTTTTTTTGCAATAGCTTTCGAGGTAATTTTATCGCCCATTGAAAGGATTGCTTTTGCGTTTGGTCCAATAAAACCAACGCCTTCTTTTTCAAGTCTTGCAACAAATTCTGCATTTTCAGAAAGAAAGCCATAGCCCGGGAAAACGGCGTCTGCTCCGGATTTTCTAACTGCGTCAAGAATTTTTTCCATGTTCAGGTAACTTTCCTTTGCAGTTGGTGAACCAATGTGGTGAGTTTCGTCCGCCATCATTACAAATGGATAGCTTGCGTCAACATCGGAATAGACCGCAACTGTTTTAATACCAAGTTTTTTTGCTGTTTTAATGCAACGAACGGCGATTTCGCCACGGTTTGCTATAAGAATTTTCGAAATTTTTTTCATGATTTTACCAATTTCATTAACTAATTCCAGTTTTGAAGTGAGATTTTATTTTGTCAAGTAAAGTTTAGAATGTTAGAGTGAACAAAATTGCTTCCTATGTAAGGTTTATGCAATAATAACTATTCACAGGCAAATTAATTGTTGTAATAATTGTTTGGCAGTTTGAAAATTCAATTATTGAATGAAGGAAATTTTGGTTTTTTTCATCAATTTTTGCGGTAATGTCATCAAGCAAAACAAGAACTCCGTTATGCGTTTTCTTCGCAAAATAACCCGTTGCAATTGCCGTCAACGAACCAAGTAATTTCTGTTGACCGGACGAAGCATAACACGAATTTTTGCCGTTAAATGTCAGCTTACACTCCACATCGTTCATGCTTATTGTGTTGCGATTTTGGGCTTTGTCGGCATTTCTAGCCTCAAATAAATCCGCAACAATCGTTTGTTCAATAAGGGAAAATGTCGCTTTTTGCTTCAACATTAAAACATATTTATTTTCCACATCAACCGTGTGATTCACCCCAATTTCCCTGA
>CANCKZ010000084.1 GCA_947378695.1 Rickettsiales bacterium | reverse complement strand
TGAAAATCTCGCCCATCACTTTTGTTATAGCGTGCTATAACAAAAATCGCTTTTTGCACACTTTTTGCGGGTTTTTTTGGAGAAAAAAATAAAAAAATCCGTTTTTGCGTGTAGAAAAAAAAGTTTATTATATATAATATATAGTTGGGAAGTGTGGAAGCGGTTTTTAGGGGTAGGGCGGAGAAATTTCTTGCATTGCATTCAAAATTATGGTATTGTTATTTATTGATAATTAGTTTTTGTTTTTATGGGTTGGCGTGATGTATTAAAATATTTGTGCTGTCGAAGAGGGGGGGGTAACGGAGCTTTGCCTGAAGAATCTTCGTTTGTTCAAGACCCAGTAAATTCTCAGCATGTAACATTTTATGGGGAATACAATTGTGAGGAAATTCCATCTAAATACAAGAAAGTTACTTTTTATAACTCCAAAAATATTAAGATTATTGGCAATGATACAATAGAAGAAGTGAGTGCACCATGTGCAACGAGTATTGTCATTATCAGCTGTAAGAAAGTGAAAGCGGTTACAGCCTTAAATGCAGATGAGATTGGACTTGGTGGAAGTGATAAGATTGAGAGGCTTGATGTGAGCGATTTAAAGGAACTTCATATTGTAGAAGGTGTACATCATGCTCTGGACGCAAGTAGGGTTGATTTTTTAAACAAATATGCAGATAAATTGACAAATAATGTTAATTGGAGCAATTGTAATGTATTTATTAACAATGCACTTTATAAAGAGATATGCTCAAATTTAGAAGGACCAATGGTGAGTGCGGTGGGGACGGAATGGGGGGGAACGGCAGTATTCTAAACCTAAAAGGAGATAAGTTCGAGCTATACGGTCAATCGGTTCTCAATCCCACCGAAATCGAGCCACAAGTTAAAGGCAACGCTTCGCAAACAAACTTTCACCCACAGGTTGATGAAAATGGAGGTGCCAGTAAAGGAATAATGAGTAATAATTTATCTTCACTTCACAGTCATTATAACATTACCAGCAATAACGGTGCCAGTAAAGGAATAATGAAAAGAGTGTGACATATTACACGCATTAAAAGAAGCGGCGATGGTATTGCATGTAGCGATGGTGCTTCACTATAAATAATTTCTTGACAAATAAAAAATAGCCATTCAAAATTTTATGGATTTACTCAAGGTCAATTTTATTCAAAGTCAATGCCATCACTGAAAGATATCAAAAGCAGAATTGGAAGCGTGAAGTCTACGCAGAAAATTACGAAAGCAATGAAAATGATTTCAACAGCAAGGCTTACACGAGCAAAAAACCACCTTGCAATGCAAAAAGAATACTCGCAAGCCGTGCAATTGATATCAAACGCAAGTATATCTGGCGGTTTTGATGACATAATCGACATGCCACAGTTTTTGTTAAACTTCACACAAAAGAAAGGCAAAAAAAATATTTTAACAATACTAATTTCAACGGATAAGGGTCTTTGCGGTGCATTAAACACATTTCTTTTCAAGGAATTTAACGCAAAATTCGCAGGTGGAAGCTTGGTTGTTGTGGGGAAAAAAGCATTTGATTTCACAAAAGGTAAAGTGTCAACTTTAAACGACACTCCTTATTTTTCCGGAAAAATTGAAAATCACGACGCAATCGTCAACGATATAATTTCGATGGTAAAAAGCCACAACATAACAGAAATTCACTTGATGTTCCCAGAGTTTATCTCAACAATCGCACAAAAGCCAAAGGTTTTGATATTCCCAGAAAAAAAACAAGCAGTTTCTTCACACTACGAAATTGAAGGTTCGCCAGTTGAATTGGCTGAAAGCCTTTTGGAGGAAGCAATTCGCTCAATCGTGTTTGAGGGATTGTCCCAATTAGTGTGCAGCGAACACAGTGCAAGAATGGTTGCAATGGATAACGCCTCCAACAATGCAACGGCGAAAATCAAAGAATTGACTCTAATTTACAACAAAACTCGCCAAGCAAGCATTACAAGAGAGATCCTCGAAATTGTGGCGGGAAGTCAGGCTGTGTAGTAAGCTGGGCTTTGAATTTCTGTGAATCTTTGCAAATTTGCGTATAAATTCACGCACGGTTGCGAAAATTTTACCAATGATGTATCGATGCTCATTTTTTGAGGCTCACAGAAAGTTGCGAAAGTGGTTGAGTTCCTCGCAGATTTTTTTTTGCTTATTACACAATTTTTTTCAGACCCACCTCAATTGAATCGCGAATTTTCGTTGCCACATCTTCCTTTTTTTCATGCTTGTCAACGGACATTATTTCGTTGAAAACCACATTAATCGTGCCGCTTTTTTTCCTCGAAAACAGACCTTTTCCAAAGCATTTGCTTGCATCTGTTGAAATTGTGAGTATGCGTTTTCCACTTGCAAACATTGTTACGCCAGATTTATACGGATATTTTTCATAGTCGTAGCTTTCCTCAATTGGAACACGAGTGCCTTGTGGGAAAATCACGATATTTTGCCCAGATGCCAGTGCGGAGTTGGCTCCTTTGATGATGTTTATAATATTTTTTTTCGAAAAACTGTCTCTATCAATGCCAATCATGTTGAATTTTTTGAGGAAAATGCCGATAAACGGAATTTGCATGAGGGATTTTTTCAAGATAAAAACCGGCACATTGTAGTGGTGCGAAATGAAGAAAGTTTCCCAAGCCGAACAGTGATTCGAGGCAATTATCACGCCCGTTTCGTGGCGAAAGTTATCGTTATGAACTGCAACTTTGATGCCGCAGAAAATTCGTGCAAAAAACATGATGGATTTCAGCCAAATCATGGTGATTTTCCTTGCAAATGGTGCGGAAAACACGATAAATGGTGCGGACGAAGCATATAAAACGCCACAGATTATTGCTGATATTTTAAATAAAAAATTTCCGATAAAGTTCATAAACGATGTTTAATATCCATAAAGTTCGCTGTCCGAATCTTGATATTCGGGGATTTGGTCGCCAGATTTGAAGAATTCGATAATCGTGCCTTCTTCGCCGGTATTGGCTTTTTTGCCGGTTTTGTAGTTAATTGCGACGGTGGTCATGCCAAATGGCATCGCAATTTGTGAAGATGGGTAGCGTTTCACGACTTCCTTCATTGTGTCGATAAAAATTGGCATAGCAATTGTTGCACCAAATTCGTTTCCAAGGGTTTTTGGTTCGTCGAATCCTGCATAAATTGCGATGATAACTTTGTCGTTAAAACCTACGAACCAAGAGTCTTTTGAGTCGTTCGTTGTTCCCGTTTTTCCAGCAACGCCTTTGCCAAATGTGCGACCAACTGCGGCAGCAGTTCCTCGTTGTGCTGCCCCTTCAAGGATTGAATAAATTTGGTATGCAACCTGTGGCGATATCAATTCTTTGCTCAAATTATTGTTTCTGACTGACGGAATTTCGCCTTCATTATCGCAGTTTTCACATGTTACCGAGTTGTTTTTATAGACAATCTTGCCGTCCCTGTTTTGAATATATTCAATGTAAGACGGTGTGATTGTTTTGCCGTGGTTGACGTAAGCGGAGTAGCTTTGGGCGGCTTTCAATGGCGTTACAGATATAGTTCCAAGGGCGGCGGAAAGGTTGATTTCGTCACTTGGTTTAGCAATTCCAAAGCGAACGAACATGTTTTTTATCCCCTCAAAACCAACTGCGTCTGCAAGTCGAACTGTTGGAATATTTCGTGAAAGTTCAAGGGAGCGTCTTAGTGTGACTGGTCCAAGATATTCCATATTTGCATTTTCTGGGTGCCAATTTCCAATTGTGATTGGCTCGTCAACAAATATCGCCGCCGGTGAATATCCGTTCTCAAATGCGGCTTGATACACAAACGGTTTGATAGCAGAACCGAGCTGTCGTGAGGATTTTGTCGCCCTGTTGAAGCCGTTTGGGGTGTCGAAATAGTCGCCAACCATTGCAAGAATTTTCCCATTTTTGGCGTTCATAACAACCGCACCGGCGTTTGGCTGGGGAACTGGTTTTGTTAAAAGCGGGTTTTTTCTGAACTGTTTTTCAACAGATTTTGGCAGGCGTAATTTTGTAATTTGCGAAATCGTTTGCCTTTCAAGCAGCACAATTCCCATGTTGTAAGGCACATGTTCAAGGGCTACA
>CANCKZ010000083.1 GCA_947378695.1 Rickettsiales bacterium | reverse complement strand
ATCCTTATCGCATTTCATATTTTACGGCTTTTTGTTCAAAAAAATTATCGGCTTTGGCGGCTACGCATCATTTCCAACGCTTTTTTGGGCAGTGATATTTCGCAAGCCAATATTTTTGCACGAACAAAATGCTGTTTTTGGCAAGGTGAACTTGGTATTTGCAATATTTGCGAGGAAAATCTTCGCTTTTTTCCCTGTCGCTTCCAATCTTCACAATATTTACAACCTTGGAATGCCACTTTCTGAGGATATACTTTCCATGCCAAGAATTATCAAACGCATACCAACCGATTCCATCACAATTCTGGTAATATCTGGCACAAGTGGCGGTGCGGAATCTGTGAAACCGATTTTATCCGCAATAATTAATCTTTCACGCAGGCATAAAAACCTTCATGTCCTTCATCAAGCCGATTCCACAACCGCAAAAATTATTGCCACAACATACGAAAAACACCAAATTACATGCGAAGTTCAGCCATTTTTCAACAACATATACGAAATTCTTCCAACGGTCAATATCTGCATTTCACGCTCCGGTGCTTCTTCAATTGTTGACCTCCTCGCTTTTGGAGTTCCAACGATTTTTATCCCGTTAAAGACATCCGCCGATGACCACCAAATGAAAAACGCCAGCTGGATTGTTCAAAATAACTTTGGATTTCTACACAAGCCGTGGGAATCGACCGCTTACAACCTAACCGCACTTTTGCATTTGTGCCTTGCCCCATCTGTGGTTGAAAAAATGGAATATCTTGGGCAAATTGCAATAAAACGCAACGCCTCGCAAAGAATGCACGAGGAAATGTTCAAAAACTCAAACGATTACTACGCCTAAATTTTGATATTCGTCGCAAGGAAAAGCTTGAATTCATCGTGGATTGATTTTGCAATTTGCAACGCAAGTGCGTGGGAAATTCTGCTTTCGCCAACATATTGTGCAACGGTTTGCTCTTGTTGAAGGGTGAGATCTGTTGATTGCATTACGGAATTTTTTGTTTTCAGCCCATCACTACATTCAATTGTGTAGTTCACCGTCATCGTGATATTTTTATTCACCGCAAAAAGCGTACTGGATATACCAGTGTTCACGGCAGTTTTCGAAATGCTAAGTTCAATATTACATTTGCGAGACGGCGTCGCAGTTTTAAAAAGCCTGCGAAGTTCAATGTCTATAATGCTGAACTCCTCTTTTTGATGTGGAGTTGCCAACGCAATTGTAACATCAGATTGGTAAATTGCACTGTTAAGGTCAATTGATGAACAACTCCCAAAAAACAGTGCCAATGCAAACCCCTTATATAACATGGAAAATTACATTAATAAATGGAATTTTGCCGTGCGAGTATTTCATCGATTTAGCAATTGTGTTGTCAATTGTGCGTTCGATTGCTTTTTTTGATTGCGATATGTTATCAAAGTTGACCAAAAGTTCGGTGATTTCAGCACGAAGACCTTTTTGGAATTCCTTGATTTCATCTTGTTTTTTGCCGTCAAAAACGCCATAATGTTCAATAATTGGTTGGCAAGTCAACTTACCAGCGGATGTCACAATGCACACGCATGAAATCATTCCGCCAAAAGCAATTGCCTTGCGTTCCTTGAAAATTGAGCTGTCAATGCTTTCAAAACGAGTTCCATCAACGCACAGATATCCACTGTGAACTGAGTCAACTTTTTTCACACCGTCTTTGCCAATTTCAATAACATCTCCGTTTTTTGGACGCATAGAATTCATGCCAAGAGATTTCCCAAATTCACAGTGCTCCATTATGTGATACTGTTCGCCGTGAACTGGAATAAGGTTTTTTGGCTTCAAAAGTGAGTACATTTTTTTGAGTTCTCCACGATTTGGGTGCCCAGAAACATGCACTTGGTGGTCACGCTCTGTGAAAATGTTTATGTCTCTTTGAACGAATTTGTTGAACACTTCGTAAATTGATTTCTCATTTCCCGGGATAATTTTTGAGGAGAAAATCACAGAATCGCCCTTGTTAAGCTTGATATGCGGGTGTTCTTTGCTTGCGATTTTTGAAAGAGACGCCCTTGCTTCACCTTGACAGCCCGTGCATAAAATCAATGTTTGCTCAGGTTTAAGACCGCTCGCATCTTTTTGATCAAGAAATTCTGGGCAGTTTTGAAAATATCCAATTTTAAGGCCAATATCCGTGATTCTGCGAAGTGAAAACCCAGATAGCACAAGCTTTCTGCCGGTTTTTTGTGCAACATTACAAATGGTTTGCACTCGTGCTAAGTTTGATGCAAAAGTTGCAATTACAACCCTGCCTTTTTGCTCTTTTACAAGTTTAATCATCGATTTTTCCAAGTCGCCTTCGCTTCCGGAAAAGCCTTCTTGGGAGATGTTTGTTGAGTCACAAAGAATTGTGTGAACACCCTCTTTTCCAAGCTCTTTAAGACGCTTCAAGTCACTTTCTTGACCAACAACCGGCGAGCTGTCGAATTTCCAGTCACCCGTGTGAACGATTTTTCCCCATGGAGAATCAAGCACAATCGCCTTCATTTCAGGAACGGAGTGAGTCAATCCCACAAATTCAATTGCAAATGTTCCAATATTCACCTTACGCATTTCGCCGTGAATTGTGATAATTTCAGGTTTATCACGAATTTTGATATCGGCAAATTTGTGCAGAACAAATTCACGACCAAGCGGTGTTGCGTAGATTTTCGGACGACCAATCCCCTCCCATAAATGGGCGATGGCTCCGACATGATCCTCGTGAATGTGTGTCAAAATTAATGCTTCAATTTTGATGTTGTTGTCTGATATGAATTTGTAATCTGGCACAATGATATCCACGCCCGGAATTGACTCCGATGCAAAACCAATTCCACAGTCAATGACAATCCATTTGCCATCTTTGTAATAAAGATTAAAATTCATGCCAATTTCATTGCAACCACCAAGGGGAATGAAATAAATACTTTCTGGGTTTTGTAAAAATGCGAGTTTTTTCATTTATTGTTTGTTTGAGGGTTATGTTGATTTTGCGTTTGAGTTTGTTGCGTTTTTGGTTGAGCAATTATACCAGCACCAGCTTGCGAAAAGCTTTGCCCTGCCGTTGCGATGGCAATGTTAGGCTGTTTTTGCGTTTGCTGAGCGAAAGATTTATCGCTTGTTCCTACGACACCACTAAAAAACTTTGACATATTGCAATTAATAATTTCCATTTTATATATATCCACCTTCTTTTTAAAGTCAATTGTAAATATTGCAAGAAAAATTGAAAAAATTGTTATTACAAACCCAGCGGTGAATATTGCGAACGATCTTCGTGTTTCATTGTTGCTAATTTTGTCGAGTGCATCACATAAATTACTCTTTTCTTCGTTAAATTCAAATATCAATTCTTTTTGATATCTTAATATTTCAAGATTTCGGTTGTATGTTCGCATCAACAACATTGAAGAATACCCGCAACATATAATTGCCGCCAGCGGAAGGGTGTAGTATATTTTTGGCAAGGCAAATTCCAAAGAATATTGCAATGTGAAAAAGACAAGAGTCATCACACCAAGGTTGAATGTGAATAACTGCTTGTCAAATATACTCGCATTTTGACTGAACTTGTCATCAAGCTGTTTGTGTTGGTCGAACTTGAACTTTAATTCTTCGAACTCTTTACCTTCCATTTCCTAGCTGTGAATCTGCATTTTATCAACTGCCATAGCAGCTTCTTTTATTGCTTCGTTTAAAGTTGGGTGGGCGTGACAAGTGCGTGCAATATCTTCCGCAGAACCTGAAAATTCCATAGCAACAACAACTTCGTGAATGATATCGCCAGCTCCACGAGAAATTATGTGGCAACCAAGAACTTTATCAGTTTTTTTGCAAGAAAGGATTTTCACAAAACCTTCGGTGTCATCAACTGCTTTTGCACGAGAATTTGCCATCATGCTGAATTTTCCAACTTTATATTCAACGCCAGCGGTTTTAAGTTCTTCTTCTGTTTGACCAACGGACGCAACTTCTGGGTGAGTATAAACAACTGATGGAATTACGCCGTAATTTACATGTCCGTGTTTTCCTGCGATGATTTCCGCTGCTGCAACACCTTCATCTTCGGCTTTGTGGGCAAGCATTGGTCCTGCGATAACATCGCCAATTGCATAAATATTTG
>CANCKZ010000082.1 GCA_947378695.1 Rickettsiales bacterium | reverse complement strand
ACACTATAACAAAAATAAAAAAGAAAAAAAATATTTTTTCCAAAATCGAAAAAACCCTTATGCGAATTGACTTCTTTGTTTTGCTGAAAACCTCAGCCATCACTTTTGTTATAGCGTGCTATAACAAAAACGGGGTTTTTGCAAACTTTTTGGGCAGAAAAAAAATAAAAAAATGGGGTTTTGCGAGTTTTTTTGAGTGGGAAAAAAGTTTATTATACATATTTCAGCGGTTGATTTATAGAAGCAAAAGTTTCATACTTCACACAAAATAGACCATATCCTTCATTAAATAAAGCGAACCACAGCAAATTGTGCGAATTTGTTCATCTTTTGGCAAAAATTCCACAAATTCATCAAAAGATTTCGCATCAATTGCATTAAAGCCCAAATTTGTTGCAATTTTGTGTAAATTTGTTGAAGTTTCAGGGAAAATTTCGCCCTTAACCGTAACAAACACAAGGGTTGCGTTGATGTTCTTAAACTCGCTTATGAAAGCCTCTTGGTTGGAATTTTTACTTTTTCCAATCACAATATAGTCCTTTTTCGATGTCGCAGTTTCATCAATCCATTCACGAAGGGCTTTTGCTCCGCCTTGGTTGTGGGCACCGTCGAACCAAAATTCGCAATTTTGTGGAAAATATTTGTTTTGCACTCGTTGAAGCCTGCCTTTCCATTGCGTTTGTAATATCGCTTTTGGAATATTTGTGAAATCAATTTGCAATATGGAAGCAACTTTTAGTGCCGTTGCAAGGTTTTCCAATTGGTGAAGCCCTAGAAGTGATGGCATTGGAAGAAATTTATCGCCGTTTTCATCGGAAAATATCAAGGACGATTTTTCATCAACGGAAAAGCCTTGTTCTTGAAGAAGGGCAAGCTCGCTTTCGTTGAGTTTTTCAATTATTTCCATCGTGTAGTCTGCTCCAAAAAAGAAAGCTTCAATGCCAAATTTTTTTGCGAAGTTGAACAGTAGCAAATTTGCGTCCTCAAACGACTGCTTCCCGATAACAGATGGAACCTCTGCCCTTTGAATACCGGCTTTTTGCAGGGCAATTTCAAAAATTGTCGTTCCAAGATATTTCGTGTGGTCAAACGAAATTGAGGTTGTGACTGTGCAAGCAAGGTTTGGGTGTGGAGTATTCGCAATTGAGTCGTCAAACACATTTGTGCAGTCAAGCATTCCACCCATGCAACATTCAATTATGTTATATTCTGCGGGAAATTTTGCGAATAAATAAAACGCTGCGGCGGTTGAACCTTCCAAAACGGTAGGATGCAAACCATTTGCCTCGCAAACAGCACGAACCTCTTCCAGTGCCATAAAAACTTGCCTACTCGTTGCATTGAAGCCATTAAGGGAGAAACGCTCCGTGAAATCAAAAATATGCGGGGAAGTGTAGGTGTTGACGGTTTTGCCCGATTGCCTTAGAATTTCCGCAAGAAACGCAATGGTTGAACCCTTGCCGTTCGTTCCACCAACATGAATAACGTTTTTCAGCTTTTTATGAGGACTCCCCAAATATCCCAAAATTTGCTTCATAAGTGCGATAGATTCGGGGTGGGCGTATCCCACATGAATTGGCCAGTGTGGCAACTTAACTTCTGTGAACACTTGCAAAATAAACTTGACATTTCTTCAAATGCACACAAATTTAAAATTACAATACTTTTTTTGATGCACACTAGTTATGAAAATATATTTCAACGGCACATTTTGCGAAAGTTACGAGGCAAAAGTTTCAATAATGGACAGAGGCTACATTTTTGGCGATGGCATCTACGAAGCGTTTCTTGTGAAAAACGGCAAGTTTATCGATTTTGAACCACACCTTAAACGCATGAAGCGTTCGCTTGATATTATGAACATTACACTGCCCGAAGTTGAAAAAATTCAATCAATTTCAACGGATCTCCTCAAACTTAATTCAATGCAAAACGCCTTGATGTATGTTCAAGTTACAAGGGGAAATTTTCCAACTCGTGAACATGGCATTCCGCAGTCTTCAACGCCATCTGTTGTAATTATTGCGTATCCTGAAAAAGAACAAAAAAAAGAGTGGATCGAAAACGGTCTTTCCTGCATGCTTGCACAGGATATCCGCTGGACACGCCGCGACATAAAATCCCTCAACCTTCTTGGAAATGTTATGTTGAAGCAGAAATCGGCAGATTGCGGTTTTGACGATGTAATCTTCTTTGAAAAAGACAGTCTTGTTGTGACGGAAGCAAGTTCGGCAAATGTTATGATTATCAAAGACGGAAAACTTCTAACCCACCCTGCGAATAATTATATTTTGAACGGCATTACGAAAAACAGGGTAATTAATTTGGCGAAGTCTCTTGGTATTGAAACCCTTGAAAAGGAATTTATTGTGGACGATCTTTTCGCCGCATCCTCCGTTCTTCTTACAAGTTCGGGTTACAGAATTCGCCTTTGCACCATCATTGATGGAAAGTTAATCAATGATGGTAAAATTTGCAAACTTGGCAGGTTGCTGTTTAATACTATGGAAAAATGGATAAACGATTAGTTCACCAAATTGGCAAGGTTTTTTGCTTTGCTTGCTTGCTAAATGTTCCAGCATTTGTTTCAGCATTCGCGGAAGGCGTTCCAAGTGGTGAGAACGAGGTTGCAAATGAAATTGCATACAACCCGAAAACTGGCGTTTATGAACAAAAAGCTTATGAACCTCAATATTCACGGCGTTCAAGTTATAAATCCAAACCAAACATAGAAATCAACGCAAATATTACATTTTCAACGCTTGATTACAATGTTGTGACTGCCACAAATTCCGTTTTGAAATGGAGGGATTCCGTTGGTCTTGGCGGAGATATTTCCATCGCAAAAGTTATGGATTCTGGCAATAAATTAATCGCAGCATACAAAGGCACAAGCCTTTCCGGCGGAACAATGAGCGATTACGACATGGCAAACATTTACCCAGTAGCAGGAGTTTTCAGCGAAACGGAGAAAATGACAGGCTCTTTTTCAAGCTATTCACTTGCCTACGAAAAAACCAACGCTTCCCAGAATTTCATTGATGTTTCGTGGCTTTTTGGCTATGAGTATCGCAATTTACAGTTGAACCCAAGCGGTGTGTATCAAGTTGTGTACGACCCAACCAATGTAGCTGGTGGCTCCCTAGTTGGCTACGATTCCGGTGAGTCACAAAACGTAAAGGTTTCAATGCAGGGCTTCAAATTTGGCAGTGCGTATAAAATTAAAACATCGCAAACAAGCAACTTAACGCTTTCAACGGAAGCTTTCCTTCCAATCGCATTTGAAAGTAAATATTACAACTGGGGCTATGGCAATTCAAACGGCTGGGATATGAGAATTTCCCTTAAAGGGCTTGCAGGTTACGGACTTAGCGGTAAAATTCAGCACCAAATCGATATTTCATCGAAGGCATCGTGGAATATCTACACATTTGCTGAAATTACAAGCATTGCAAGTTCAGCAATAGCAATTCGCCAAGTTGATGTTACATATAGCAACGGAAAGTCAAATGATATCAAGCTTTATCGCTTTGGTCTTGGCACGGGTTTAATGCTTAGGTAGTGCGTTTGAAGCGTTGTTCCAGCGGGTTGATTTTCTTTGCCACAACGAAGAATTTGTATCCGTTGAGCATAATATTTTTCACGGGCGGGCGTTTGTAGACATAAATTTCAATTAACACCAAAATCAGAAACAAAATTGAAACGAAGAATATTGTTGCTATTCCAACCAAAATGCGACTTTTCACCTTGAAAAATGGCAAAAATTGTGGCATAGTCACACCAATTACGAACCAATATAGCGTTGCAATTAGAATGAAAATTGAGGGAATGCAGTAGGCATCAACATGTTTTGCAATGGAAAAAATGGTATAGACTGCGTATGCGAATAGATAGAAAAAGCAGGAAATTGCAAAAATATTCAAAAATTTGAGAATTTTCACACTAAACAAAAAAACTTTCACCACAACCACACGCACCCTTGGAGTTCGGATTTTCAAACACAAAGCCAGATTTCAGCAGGTCGTTTTTATATTCCATTTTTGTGCCGATAAGGTATAGGGCAATTTTTGGATTGATGAAAATATCAAAGGCATCAAAGCGAATTAGCTCGTAGCCGTCAAACAAATTGACATCTTTTTTCGCATATTCAATTTTATAGGCAAGTCC
>CANCKZ010000081.1 GCA_947378695.1 Rickettsiales bacterium | reverse complement strand
TCAGCACAAGGGTTTTTGATGATGTTCCAAGACCAGAATCAATAATGCGAACTTTGTAATCGTGAAGTTTAAGGTTGCCAATTTGTGGATATTCCTGAATCAGAACCTCACGCATTGCGTTGTGAATGGAATCAACGGGACCGTTACCTTCCGCAACATTATGGTGAACAGTGCCGTTGCATTCAATTTTAACAACACCTTCCGAAAATGTGCAAAGCTTCCCGTGGGAATTGTATCTGCGTTCAATTTGCGTTTTATATGAAAGAATTTTGTAAAATTCGTGAGACTTCCCCCCAATAATCTGCTGGCAAAGAATGTAAAAGCTTGCGTCTGCGTTTTCGTAGGAATACCCTTCAAGGTTGCGTTTTTTAAGCTCTTTTGTGATTTTTTCAAGGTGTTCAGCAGAATATTCTACAATGCCGATATCAGCAAGCATTGAAACAACATTAGACTTCCCCGCTTGGTTGGATATCAAAATTTTGCGTTTATTTCCAACAAGTTCGGGTGGAATATGTTCGTAAAGTTTTGGATTTTTAAGCACTGCGGAAGCGTGCAGCCCACCTTTATGGGCAAAAGCCGAAGCCCCAGCAAATGGCAAGTGATTATTGTGGTGTTCGTTTAGAACGGCACTTAATTTACGGGAAAGTTCGGCAATTTTGTGAATATTTGCGTTGATTTTCCCACAGTCGTAGCCCAATTTTAAAACCAAAACCGGCAAAAGTGATGTTAGTGATGCGTTTCCGCAACGCTCGCCAAGTCCGTTTATTGTGCCTTGCACCATTTCGCAGCCTGCTTTCACTGCTGCTAGTGTGTTTGCAACTGCACATTCGCAATCGTTATGTGTGTGAATGCCAAGCTTTATTTCTGGGAATTTTGCTTTCACTTTTGTAACAATTTCAAAGATTTCATCGGGCAGTGTTCCGCCGTTGGTATCGCAAAGTGTAATAAATTTCGCACCAGATTTCCATGCCGTTTCAATGCACGAAAGTGTGTAATCCGCATTTTCTTTGAAGCCATCAAAGAAATGTTCTGCGTCAAAAATTACTACCTTGCCCTGCAAGGCGAAAAACTTCACAGATGACGCAATTGATTCAAGATTCTTTTCAAGCTTTGTGCCAATAGCCTCCCGAACATGGAATTGCGAAACTTTTCCAACCATTGTAATATTATTTGCAACCGATGACACCAGTTTAAGGTTTTCGTCGTTTTGTGGGTCAATCCCAACTTTTGCCGTCATGCAAAAAGCGGTTTTAAGCGGGCTTTGAACTTGGTTAAAAACTTGAGTATCAACCTCGTTTGCTCCCGGCCAACCTGCTTCAATAAAATCAATGCCAAATTCTTCAAGCATTTTAAAAATGGTCAGCTTATCCTGCACAGTAAAAGCCACGGAACTTGTTTGAGCACCATCACGAAGGGTTGTGTCTAGGATGTAAAGTCGTTTTTGTTGTGTAATCATATCAAAGCATTTCAAATTCGGCAAGAACATCGGAATAAATATCCTTTTTAAAAAATATCGCATCACGAACAATATCGCTTGGTGTTGACCACTTCCACGCCTCAAATTCTGGGTGATCTGTGTGAATGTTTATTTCGGAATCCTCGCCTTTGAAGTTCATCAAGAACCATTTTTGTTTTTGACCAATGTATTTGCCTCCCCAAATTTGAGTTGTTATCGTCGCTGGAATTTTGTAATAGCGAAAATATGTTGATTCACGCACAATTTCAACATTATTCGTGCCAATTTCTTCAAGAAGTTCACGCATTATGGCTTCGTGAAGGTTTTCGTTTCCGTCGACCCCGCCTTGTGGCATTTGCCAAGCGTCAGATTCATAGCCAACTCGTTTTGCTGCAAGAATTTTGCCGTTTTTAAGAATCACACAGCCGATGTTTGGTCGGTAAAGGTGCTCCTGTTTTTTATTTATTAGGTACATTTTTTGGAATACGATTATCAATCTTAATTTTTGTTCCATCGGTTAGCTCGATGTATAATTTATTTCCAAATCTTCCAAAACGATTGCACTCAGCCAATATATTATTCGATTCAATGATGGTATTGTGAAAATTTTTCACCAAGTTGACCAAACTGTCATCATACGCAAATACAATATTTTTACACTCATATCGCTCCAGTGCAATAGTATTGCCCGTCAACTGATATTCTGGCAAAGTTGAAGAAAATGCTACTGGGAACATTTGTAAATATTTTTTTCCTCTACCATACCTCATTCCACAGCCAATATTTATCTTTATTCCAAAAAATGAATTATTCACTACATCAAGTTGAATAAGGTAGTGCGATGTATTGGAATTTGTCAATATTTGATCAATGTCAGCATAGTATTTCAGTGTGCATTTAACACGAACTTTTGTGTTTTGACTATGTGCCGCATAGCTATACCACAATGAAATTATTACCGCAGCCATTGAACCAATTGCCCCAATTGCAGAAAATGTATATTGATGATTTGCAAAAAAAGATTCCATAAATCAATAATACTTCGCATTTTCCTTGATGTTGTACGCAAGTGAAGCTTCCCAAATTTTTCCGTTGTGAATTAGGCGGTCTTTTGTGTAAATCAATTCGCCACGGGTTTCGGTGCCAAATTCGAAGTTGGGAGTCATAACAATGGCATCAACAGGGCAGGCTTCTTGGCATAATCCGCAATAGATGCACTTGGTCATGTCGATGTCATACTGCGTTGTTTGGCGTGAACCGTCTGGCTGTTCTTTTGCGGAAATTACGATTGCCTGTGCCGGACAAATGGCTTCACAAAGCTTGCAGGCAATGCAACGCTCCTCCCCATTTGGGTAAAGCCTAAGGGCGTGTTCGCCACGAAACCTTGTGGAAACTGGTCCTTTTTCAAAAGGGTAATTGAGGGTGTAAGGTTTTTTAAACATAACCATAAATGTTTTGAGCATTCCCGAAACAATTTCAAGCAAGAAAAACTGCTTAACAACACGAAGAAAGACCATAAGATTTTACGAAAAATTCCAATGGTCTTTCGTGTTTCAAGCAGAATAAAAAATCAAGATTTATTTTGCCATACCATCATAGTGTATCACTGTACTAGTACGCTATAACAAAAATAAAAAATAAAAAAAATTCCTAAAACCAAAACTCAAAGAACCCTTATGCGAATTGACTTTCTTGTTTTGCCGAAAATCACGACCATCACTTTTGTTATAGCACGCTATAACAAAAACGCACTTTTTGTGGGGGAAAAAATAAAAAAATGGGTATTTGAGTATTTTTTGCGGTTGAGGAAATCCTGTTTTGAGTAATTGTGTGGTGGAAAAACTTTATTATATATAATACTCAAACAATTTTGTGGAAGCGGAAAAGTTGGGGGGTGGAGTGGAAAATTCACGGCAGAAAGCGAAGTTTTTGTGGGATAGCACGAATGAAATGAGGGATATCCGCCGGAAATTTCGCAACCCCCGATGTTAAATTTTTGGGAGGAAGGCGTGTGGCGGTTGGTTTTGCGGTGGCGAAGGTGGTGGGAAGTCTGATTTTTGGTGAGAGGAAACTCACGCAAGAGTATGGCGTGCGTGACTGGCGGTTTTTGAGTTCGGTTCTGCGAAAAAAGCTTGGGACTTGGAAAGAAGGCGTGTGGCGGTTGGTTTTGCGGTGGTGAGTTTTACAGTTTTCTTCCAAGTCTTGCCATTTATTTTATCGCACACCACCACAGAAAAAATGCGAAAAAAATTAAATTTTGGCAATTAAATTGGCAATTTTCCCACGCATTGCGTTGATTTTCGCCAGAATATTGCTTGCGTCAAAATTTTGCGAAACTTCACTTTGCCCAATTGTGTAGGGTATTTTATCGTAGGAATTTTTAATTCCATTTTTCTTGATAACACTTAAAGTGTAGCCCTTGTTATTGATTAAATCTGCCACGGTTTTCAGAATTTCCAGATGATTTTCGTTGAAATAACGCCTGTCGCCCGCACCAATTTCGGGAATTATATGTTGCGAAAGTTCGTTCGTCCAAAATCTGATAGTGTGCGATTCCACGCCAATAATTTTTGCAACTTGACCAATTGAATATCGTTGATTTGAATATCTTTCGCTCATAAAATTATAATTTAAGGTTTCGTGATTTAAGGAAGCAAATTTTGGATATTTCAACGGTTTTTTCTTCCATTGTTTTGGTTTGGAAATTATAGATTTTCCTTTGAAC
>CANCKZ010000080.1 GCA_947378695.1 Rickettsiales bacterium | reverse complement strand
CAACATAACCTTATGCCTGAATTTACGGTTCTGGAAAATATTGCTATTATTGCAAAAATGAAGGGTTGTTATGACGAAGAGCTGACGCTTAATCTTTTAGAAGAAATTGGCATTGTGGAACATAGAAACAAGAAACCTTCCGAACTTTCGGGCGGTCAAAAACAGCGAGCCTCCATAATTCGTGCCATTGCCTGCAAGCCTCAAATCCTTTTTGCTGATGAACCAACAGGCAATCTTGATCCCGCTTCTGCGGAGGTATCGTCCAATTTGCTTGTTTCCCTTGCAAAGAAACAAAACATTGCGGTTTTTTTGATAACCCACAACACGGAAATTGCGAAAAAATGCGATAGAACTCTTCAAATTCACGAACACAAACTTGTGGAAATGCCAAAATTAATGACGGAAAAATAAAAAAAATCACATAAATATATTATATGCACAATAATCAATCACAGCAAGACGCCGTCAATCATTTCAATTCGCCACTGTTGGTTCTTGCTGGGGCGGGTTCTGGAAAAACCCGCGTAATTACAGCAAAAATTGCGAAAATTTTACAGGAGGGTCTTGCCATGCCAAGTCAAATTCTTGCCGTAACATTCACAAACAAAGCGGCAAATGAAATGCTTGAACGGGTTTGTAAAATTACACAAATTGATGGCAAACACCTTAACATTGGAACATTTCACCGCATTGCATTGAAAGTGTTGAGAAGATATGCCGATTTAATCGGTTACACAAAACACTTCACAATTCTGGATTCCTCCGATCAAAAGAAAGTTATGTCAGATCTCCTCAAACGCTTAACACTTGGCGAAGTTACCCCACAAGTTGCAATTGGCTTTGTTTCAAACATTAAGGAAAAGTTCATCAAAACATTTGAATTGGAATCTGCACTGCATAATTTTCCACCGCAATATTCCCAAATTGAAATAACAACGATATACGAGCAATATCAAAAGGAACTTAAACGCCTTGATGCTATGGATTTTGACGACATAATTTTCAATTGCGTTGATATTTTGGAAAAACACGAAGAAATTAGGACATCATACCAAAACCTTTTTAAGTATATCCTTATCGATGAATATCAAGATATCAACGGACTTCAACAACGCTGGGTGAAATTAATTGCGGGGAATAATCCAAACATTACCTGCGTTGGCGATGATGACCAATCAATCTACGGCTGGCGTGGTTCAGATATCTCCTACATTTTAGGCTTCAAAAAAGCCAACACCGAAGCAAAAATTGTGAAATTGGAACAGAATTACCGCTCCACCAAGGATATCTTGAATGTTGCATCAAAACTTATTCAACTTAACGGCGGAAGACACGGCAAAACATTGTGGACAGAAAACCCAACAACGGACATTGTGAAAATTGATACTCATTTTGATGCAAAATCCGAAGCAAAGCATATTACGGGAATAATTCAAAGCTTCAAACATCGCTATAATTACAAAGATTTCGCCATTCTAGTTCGAACAATTCGTCAAACAAGAGCAGTGGAGGAAGCCATGGTGTTTGCTGGTATTTCATACAGAATCATCGGTGGATTGCGATTTTACGAGCGAAAAGAGGTTAAGGATATTCTTGCGTATATTAAGGTTTTGATATCATCGGAAGATGACCTTGCAACCGAGCGGGTTTTGACTACTCCAAAACGAGGACTTGGCGACACAACAATGCAAAAGCTTTACACACAAGCCCGTGAAAATAACACGAACCTTTTAACAATGTTAATAACGCTTGCTTCCGGTTTTGGTGGCGATATTGAAATTCCAAACCGTGCATACTCAGGGCTTCTTCAAGTGGGGACTCAAATAATTAAATGGCGTGAAGCATTAAACGACACTCCACTTACAACAGTTTTAAAGAACATTCTTAAAGAAATTGATTACGAGGAATACCTTAAAAAAGATGACGAAACAACTTTTGATGCACGAATTGACAACATAAATGAATTGCTTGCAACCTTGGAATCTTTTCAGTCTGCTGGGGAATTTTTGGATTATGTCTCCCTTGCAACATCGGTGGACGATTCCGATTCCAATGCTGATTCTGTGAATATTATGACAGTTCACGCTTCGAAAGGTCTTGAATTTCCATTCGTGTTTTTACCGGGTTGGAATCAAGGAACATTTCCATCTGATAGAACAATTGAAGAGCTTGGCAACGCAGGAATTGAGGAAGAAAGAAGGCTTGGATATGTGGCAATTACTCGTGCAATGGAACAGCTTTATATTTCCAACACAAAGCTTTCATTCGTGAAACAGGGGTTTTCTCTTTCAACGGAAAAATCTATGTTTTTGGACGAAATCCTTCAACACGCAGAAAGTTCTGTTGAATATCACGACAGGTCTTCTTCGTTTAACAGCGAGTATTCCTCCAATGCAAAGTCATACCAAAGCGGCGGCTATTCCAAGGGTTATGTCAAAAGCTATTCGGGTTCCTCAATGCAGAAAGCTCCGGAGCCTCAGGCCTTTGCTTCGGATAAATCTTTCTTTGTTGGGAATTTGGTTTCTCACGCAAAATTTGGCAATGGAAATGTTGTAAAAACGGCGGGAACTCTTATAACCGTAAAATTTTCCGATGGCACCGAAAAAACAATCCGTGAGGACTTTCTTACAAGGAAATATATTTAATCTTGACTTTTTAAATTCCTAGGGAATGAATGCAAGCAACGGGGCAGATGGCTGAGTGGCCGAAAGCGCTTTCCTGCTAAGAAAGTATATGGGTAAAACTGTATCGAGGGTTCGAATCCCTCTCTGCCCGCCATGAGGGACACTCCTCTAAATTCACCATAAGGTCAAATGGTTTTACTACCGTGCCGCTGGCTCGCAAGGTATACTCTAGGTTTTTCCTCAAAAAAACAAAATACCTCCGCCGCAGAATGTATGGTGAATTTTTTGTCCATACAAAATGGATTTTTGCCACCACCAGCCAAAAGCGGGTTTTGTGCGTGGTTTTGCGAGTGAAACGAGGAATACCTCCCCGAAAATCACGCACGCACCCTGAGGCAACCCCAGATGGCACCACGGATTTTGTAGGTTTGTGAGGGCGATTTCCCCCCCGCAAAAAACCAAATTTCCACATCCATCCGCCACCGCAAGACCGAACGCCACACACTTTTTTTTCCAAAGCTCACGCTTTTTTTTCACAAAACTAAAATTAAAGCCACTCCTCCACCATCGCAGAATGTATGGTGAATTTTTTGTCCATACAAACCAGACTTCCCCACTCCACCACCGCAAAACCAACCGCCACGCACCTTCTTTCCAAAAATTACCCTTTGCGGGCAGGTGCGAAATTTTCGGCGGATACTCCTCATTTCATTCGTCATATCCCACAAAAACTTCGCCTTCTGCTCACAAGCCTCTCAAACAAAACTTTCACCAAACGAAAGCGGGTTTTGTGCGAGGTGTGAGCGAAGCGTGAACAATTATATGCTTTACAGGAAGTGGTGCAAAAATGCTTTGGCAGTGGATGAAAAGAAAGAAATTCTGAAAGCGATGCAAGAAAAGCTGCAAGAGTGTGAAATAAACCATGATAACATCACGCATATTCGTGCTTTGGAATTTGCGTTGTTTATTATTGGTTAAAAACCCTAAAAACGGCGGATTATAATTGCGTATGGATTGATTTCTTTTCACGCTGGAGGAGTAGGGGCATTGCCGAAGAACTACAACAATTTTACTTTACCATTTTTGCATTTTGGATGTGATGTAACTTTACCATTTTGAATTACCAGTTTATCATAAGTACCATTTTCTAAAAAAGAACGAGGTACATCCTCAGAGTATTTGTAATATGCAGTAGCTCGCTTACAATCAGTTAAAATTGTATATCCATTATGTTCAAACTCAAAGTGAGTATTGTGAGTAATTTGTGCCATTGCATCAGGTTTTTTAATTTCAATAATGTATCTATATTTGAAAATATTGGCAATATTTGAAAAAGTGCTTTCAAAATAACCAAGCTTTGGATCATCATTAATTACGGAAAATACCAATCCAAAGCCCATAACCTTAAATGTAATCATACACAAGAAGCAAAATACAACCATACACGATAAAACAATATTATACCAAAGCCAAAAAACCTGCCTCCATAATGAATTTTTGGCATTGACAAATAACTATATATCGCTGTAAAACAAAACATAAAGCGAATATTCGACCATTTCTATGGATTTACTGTAACAATAGGTTTTGCGACGAAATCTGGCTAAAAAGTGCCTGATTCTACCATTTAGGTTCTCGATATT
>CANCKZ010000079.1 GCA_947378695.1 Rickettsiales bacterium | reverse complement strand
ACAAATAACAACTTGCTTCCACGATTAAACGATTAGTAGACTCTTTTTTTAGGTGGAACCGCCTGCATTTGATCCGTCAATGGTGTTAAAACAACATCGCGGTAAGAAAATTCGTGCGAACCATCTTTTTGAAGGGTAATCATTGTGTGCTTCATCCAGTTGATATCATCACGGTCTTGGAAATCATCACGAGCTTGTGCACCACGAGACTCCTTCCTGTTCAACGCCCCTTTTATTGTTGCAATTGCTTGGAAAAGTAGGTTGTGAAGTTCGAATGCTTCAACAAGATCCGTGTTCCAAATAAGCGATCTGTCACGAACGGCAACATCATCAAACATTTTGAAAATGTCTTCCATTTTTTTGATACCAATCTCCAAAGAATCATTTGCTCTGAAAACAGCAGCGTGTTTTTGCATAACTTCTTGCATCGCTTTTCTAATTTCAGCAACGGTGTATTTTCCGTCCGCTTTGCGAATTGTGTCGAATCTTGCGATGGCCTCATCAATTTTGTTTTGAGGGATATGCTCCACAGAGCGAGTATCGTTTTTCAGAAGTTCCGTTGCACGAATTGCCGCAGCACGCCCGAAAACGACCAAATCTAGCAGTGAATTTGAACCCAAACGGTTTGCACCGTGAACAGAAACACACGCAGCTTCGCCAATTGCCATCAAGCCTTTCACTTTTTCAAGTTTGCCGTCTTTCAATTGCACAACTTCGCCGTGAATATTTGTTGGAATACCACCCATGTTGTAGTGAACCGTTGGCAGAATTGGAATTGGTTCTTTGTTGACATCAACGCCTGCAAAGATTTTTGCCGATTCTGAAATACCCGGAAGGCGTTCCGCAAGGGTTTTTGGGTCAATGTGATGAAGAACTAAGTGAACGTGATCTTTGTTTGCACCGCAACCTCTTCCTTCGTTAATTTCAACTGTAATTGCACGAGCAACAACATCGCGAGAGGCCAAATCTTTCACTTTTGGAGCGTATTTTTCCATAAATCTTTCGCCGTTAGCATTGATCAAATATCCGCCTTCGCCCCTTGCTCCTTCTGTAATTAAGCAACCTGAACCATAAATTCCTGTTGGGTGAAATTGAACGAATTCCATATCTTGCATTTGGAAACCATGGCGAGCAAACATTCCGCCGCCGTCCCCTGTGCAAGTGTGAGCAGATGTGCAAGAAGAGTACGCTCTGCCGTATCCACCCGTTGCAAGGACTACAATTTTTGCTTCAAAAATGTGTAATTCGCCGGTTGCTAGATCCCAAGCAACACAACCAACGCACTCTTTTGCATCGTTGAAAATTAAATCCGTTGTGAAGTATTCGATGAAAAATTTTGCGTTATTTTTCATAGATTGTTGGTAAAGCGTGTGAAGAATTGCGTGACCGGTTCTATCCGCAGCGGCACAAGTTCTTTGAGCAGGCTTCCCCTCTCCATATTCAGTAGTCATTCCACCAAATGGGCGTTGATAAATTTCGCCTTTTGCGTTGCGTGAAAATGGCACGCCGTAGTGTTCAAGTTCAATAATTGCAGTTGGTGCAGTTTTGCACATATATTCAATTGCGTCTTGGTCGCCAAGCCAGTCAGAGCCTTTGATTGTATCAAAAGCGTGCCAACGCCAGTCGTCTTCACCCATATTTCCAAGAGCGGCGGAAATTCCACCTTGTGCGGCAACTGTGTGTGAACGAGTTGGGAAAACTTTGGAAATGCAGGCAACATTTAAGCCTTTTTCTGCCATACCAAATGTAGCACGAAGACCAGCACCACCAGCACCGACAACGATTACATCAAATGAGTGTTTATGAGTTTTGTAGTTTTTTGCGTTAGGTTGTTCTGCCATTTTTCTGAAATAAACATATATTGCACTATTATTTGTGCGTTTTATATGTCAAGATTTTTATGAAAGATTGGTGGATAATGCCTGCAACACTCCTCCAAAAGTCATACTGTTCAAATTCTTGCCACCAAATTTATTACATTCATAAAAACATTCGTGCGTTATGTTATCACCGTCAACCTCTGCGATGCAAATAACAATTTTGATATCGCCAAGTTCCTGTTGTGAATTGCGATTAAAAGCGGGAGCAAAATATTGACCATAAGCCTTCCTTAACCTCTCAGTCTTGCTTGCGTCAATGTCATTTCCACCCTTAACTTCAATGTATAAATAGTTGTTGTTTGAAGTGTTGTTGTCTGGAAATTTTATAATAAAATCAAAATGTGACGAACTCACAACATTGCATTCGTTCAAATATTGCCCATAAACATTGCCGCTTCTTGGTTTTTTGCCCACATTTTAACCTTAATCGTCTCAAAATGCGTTTTTAGCTTGCTTGCAACAACTTTTTCGGGGCTGGAATCAAGCAGTTGATTTTTACTACCTCTGCCAAATTCCACCATTGAAAATAAATAATTTGAATTTGACACATTCACAACATTTGCATTATTACAATCAAAAACATCGTGGTAAATTTCAGGATTAATCGTTTCAAAATGCAATTTATATGAAACTTGAACATTACAATATTTCTGAATTGTGCGATTTATATCATCCATGAAATACTCGCATAGAACTATCCAAACACTGTGCCATTTTTGGTTTGGAATATATTTTTCGCATTCATGCTTAACCACTGCCATAAATTCCCTTTGCTTGCCTTGCAAGTTTGAAAGCTTCATATTGGCATATTTCAGTAACAAAATTGGGTTTTTTATTGTAATCTTTTTATCCGATGAAACAAACACGCCATCTTTAAAAGATTCTCCAATTTTCTGGCAAATTGTGTTTGAATGTGAAGTTAAAAAAGCAATGACTGCTTCCTCAATTTCCGATTTCTTGTTTTGTATAATTTTGATAACGACAAACTCTTCCGCCTTAAATTCTTCCTTCACATTATACCGAACCACCGTGCAATCGTTGTTACTGTTCTTTGGTGCGTTTGTGAAAATATAGTATTTATCTGTAATTTCATTTTTTACAAGGTCAGGATACGGATTTCGCTTAATTCTTCCAATTGTTTGAATATTCAAAGATGATGAACACACATTGCGAAGCTGTAATAACATGCACGCTCGTGGAATATCCCAACCAGTCGCAGGACCAATCTTGAATATAATACAATCAGTAGTATCATAATTTCTTGTAATTTTATCAAGGGTGAAATTTGCGTTGCGAAGATCGTGCGATTCTTTATCACCGCCAAAATACTTCACCCATGAAAATCCATGATAGTTCAATTTTTTCTTTAACAGCAGCAATGTTTCGTGAAATAATGCTTTTTTTCCCGCTTCTTCTGGCTCGTTATCAACCTGTATCAACATTGCAGGGTTTATGTTGTAATCAAGCGTTTTATACAATTCTTTTATTTTTTTAAACTCAGAAATTGCCTTTTCAATTAAGGCATTGTCGTTGGTTGTGTCATCGCCAATTTGCTGTAAATTACCCTTAATAAGCCATTTACCATCATTTTTTGCTCCATTGTTCAAATCTCTTTCGGTCAACTCAACCCTTCTCGCCTGCGATTTATTATTAAATGTAGCAGTCATTTTCAGAATGAAATCTGCGTTGTGTTGCATTATTGTTTCGAAGGTCTTGGTTCCTGTATCTGCTCTTTCGCCAGTGCCAATGTGGGCTTCGTCCCAAGCGTTCCAAAGCTCAATTCCGTGCTGTGTTTTGCAAGCGAAACCGCACTGTGGTTCACTTCGGGGGCGGCATCAAATTTAAAGCCCAATTTTACACGCTGGGTTACGAAAGTGGCGATTGCATCAATGTTGTGCTCGTTTGCACCATCAATAATATCGCACGCTATCTGTTTTTGCTCCTTGTTGAAAATTCTATCGCTAATAGAGTTTATTTCCTCCTTGTGTTTATGCTTTTTTTCTGCGAGACTCTCTCTCTCTCTCTCTCTCTAAGATTTCCATTGTAGTATTATAAATTGAAAATATTTTTTTCGTTGGAAGTTTCCACAAACCCGCAACTTTCCACCGCATTCCTGCAACTTCGCTAGATTTTTTCACAATCCCAGAACTTCACCCGCAATTTTACGGAATTTCACCGCATTTCCACAAGATTTCACTGAAATCCACGGCAATAATTTTATTTCACGCAAATCTGAGGAATTTCACCAGAGTTTTTCAGCATTTCACCAGAAACATTGAAATCTGTGGAATATACCAGAATTTTGCGAGACATTTGGCGTGAATTTCCGCGGAAAGCGTTGTATAGCAAGCCGCACATGGTGCTTGAAGAAGTACGGCGTAATTATGCACCTCGCGAAAATGAAGTGC
>CANCKZ010000078.1 GCA_947378695.1 Rickettsiales bacterium | reverse complement strand
ATAATTGCGATATTTTTCAGATTTATTATCATAAATATTTTTTTAATTAAATTAAATGCGTTGGATTTAATTGCAAGATTTCTTTTTTACAAAAAATACCATTTTTATTTCGTGTGAAAATTATTAGTGCGAATGTGCCTCGTGGGGAATTTGATTGCAACCACGCATAAAATGACTCCACTGTGCCTTGACGAATTTCTCTGTGGTTTTTGTGAAGCGTGACGTATATTTTTTCAAGGAACATACGAATTTCAGATTTCGTGCAAAATGTGACATCGTGCGAAAGGGCGATCGCATTTTCAGATGCGTGATTTTCAGTTGCGATTAAATCCCATTTTGTGGAGAAATTTTTTTTTTATCGCTAAGTTCTTTTTCAAGATTTTCAATCGTTTTCAAAATTCCCATTTTCTGTTGATGTGAAAAATTGAAGGAGTGCCTGATTTTATTGCGTGTGAATTGCGTGCTTTGATTTGTTGCATCTTCAAACCATGGAATGTTATTTTGCGACATAAACTTGACAATTTCCATCTTATCCAGCTTGTTAAGCATTGGGCGGAAAAAATTAATGCCGTGCATTTGTGAATTTTCCTGCATAGAAACCAACCCAGCAATTCCAGTGCCACGCATTGAATTCATTAGAAATGTTTCGATTTTATCATCAATATGATGAGCAAGTAGAACTGCTTCGATGTCGTTATTCTTGCAAAAATCTGTTATCAAGTCATACCTTGCATTTCGTGCAGATTCTTCAATTGCCGTCAAAATTTCACCGTGATTCCAGTGTAAAACAACGCCGCCAACTCCCCAAGATTGCACGATTTTTAGAGTCTCATTCGCAACGCTTTCTGAGTTATCTTGAAGATTGTGATTCACGATTACCGCAAAAACCTTCGAATTTTTCACAATTTGCGAGCAAACCTTCACAAGAAACATACTATCAATGCCACCAGAGCACGCAATACACACAATTTTATGTGATTTTTCGTGCTGTAAAATGGCGTTTTGAAGTTCTTGCATCAGCTTTGTTTAGGCAAAATCGTTGTAGAACTTCGTGTCGTCTTCACTTATGGAGTTTTCTGGCTGCATAATTGTTGCTTTGATGAAAATCACCGTTTCAACATTATTCACAGATTTTGTGTTGCGTCCGAATAGCACTCCAAGGTATGGAATATCTTTCAAATATGGAATGCCAACTTTTGCAATCGTGGTTTTTTCTTCGTTAAAACCACCAACAACCATAATTTCGCCACTTTTAATGCGTAATGTGGAATTTAGCTCCTTTTTTTCCACAACTGGAATGCTGTTTGTAATCGCCTTTGCAGCAGTGCTAACATTGCTCAAGCTTGCAAGGAATGTTGCGGCAGGGTCGGACACTGACGATGTTACAGACGAAAGAACGGGATGAATGTTCATTGTAATTTCGTCTTTGTCAATATCCGCCGTTGCTTGCAAATCCAAGATAATTCCAACTGGAATTGTGTGAATTGTGCTTTGTACAATGATAGGGTTTGTTGAAGTGGAGGTTGTTCCACTTATTGTTGTGAAGGAATTTTGCAACTGTGGTTGTAGCGAGAAGTAGACATAGTCTTTTGCAAATGAAAGCTTAGATTTCTGGTTATTCATCACATTTAACCTTGGTGAAGCAATTGCCTTAGTTGTTCCAAATGTTTGCAAGAACTGAACTGCAGCGGTAAGTCCACCACCACCGCTTTTAAGCGTTAACGCAAATGGAGTTAAAGTTGTGCCAGCGACGGCAGATTGGACATCAAATGGAATTGCGGCAGAAGGTGTGCCAGTTGTGCTGAAATTAATACCCGATGCAAATTCATCGTTCAATTGAACCTCAACAAGTCTAACTTCCACAAGAATTTGTGCTGTTGCAACTTTTTTCACCCTTTCAATGTATTCCTCAACCTCTTTTTGAATCAACAAAGGGGCGCGAAGTGTAACAATTCCCGCTTGCTTGTTAATGGAATATAGCGTTTCCTTTCTTTGGGATACTATGTATTTCAGGCCATTTTCAAACTCCACCCACATTGAAGGGTTGTTTATATTCATTGTTGAATTTAGAGAATTTACATTGCTTTGGTTGCCAAAGTTTGCATTGTTTTGACCTCCAAAATTGTTACCATTACCAACATTCATGTTGCCACCGTTCATACCATTGTTGATATTTTGGTTGTTAAAAGGGTTTGTGCTGAAGTTTTGATTTCCAACCACGGAAGATGTTGACTGTGCATTATTCACCGCGGCGTTCATGCTGTCGATAAATGAAATGTTATAGTTCTTTGTGAATGGTTTGTTTGCGGTGAATCTTACGATGTTTTCACGCACGGAAATGTTCAACTGTGCAAGTTCAGCCATACGCTCAAGAACATCGGCAACTTTTGTGTTTTTTACCGAAAGTATAATTGAACCATCAACATTTGGGTCAATTTCAATATCAATGCCAGCAAGGTTGCTTACTTCCATTATGGCATCTTTTATTGAAACGGTTTCGTCAATACTTACGCTTACTTTCTTTGAACCAACCGCACCCATTTGGTCTGCAATTGTTTTTTTAGCCTCAACTTCTTTTTGAACAACGGCTTTTGCTACATCTGCAATTTTGGTTTTAATGAATTGCTTGTTGTCGTATCTTCCAAGAATTAAATCTGAGTCAAGTTCTGCATGCTCCATTGTGTTGCCAAATTCTCTCTCTTCCTTCTTGTTGTGAAGGTTTTTTCTGTCATCTTTGCGAGCATCGTTGAAATCACTCAAAACCACACGCCTTTCTTCAATTTTTGACGCTGGAACAACGGGAGTGATAACTTTCTCAACTGGTTTAGCCTCAGCTTTTGGAGCAGAAACGGGAATTATCGCCTTTTCAACCATCTTTTCAACCGCCTTTTCTTCTGCTTTTGGCGTTGGAATAGCGGGGGTTAGTGGTTTTTCCACAATTTTAGGCTCCACCTTTGATATCACTGGTAAAGCTGGTGCAATAACTGGGGTAGTCGCTGGCGTTGCAACAGGCTTTTCCGCCATCAGTGTAGCTTTTTCGACAGATTTCTCAGTTGGCTTTGCTTCAACAGGTTTAACCTCAGCCTTCGATTCCACCTTTGGAGTGACAACTGGGGCAGTTACCTTTTCAAGTGGTTTTTCTGCAATTTTAGGTTCCACCTTTGATATAACTGGTAAAACTGGTGCAATAACTGGGGTTGTAGCTTTTTCAACCGACTTTTCAGTTGGTTTTTCAGCTGGTTTTGCTTCAAATTTTGGGTTTGTAATTGCAGGATTTGTGGCTTTTTGTGTTGAACTTGGTGTAGTTTTTTTCACAACTTTTTCCGCTTTTTTTTCAACGGGTGTTGCTGTTTTTGCGATAGCTTTACCTTCCGCAACTGGTGGAATAACAATTGGTGCAGCTTTTTCTGGGGATTTTTCAGGAGCTTTTACTTCAATCGCCTTTTCAACTGGTTTGGCTTCAACTTTTGGTGTTGTAACTGTTGGTTTTTCAGCGACTTTTTCTGATGTTGCGGATTTTTCAGGAGCTTTTGCAACTGGTGGAATTGTGGAATCCTGTGCGTAGGACATACCAAATGTGTTTAGCAATAGTGTTGACGATGTCAACAGAGAAAATAAACGCTTCATAAAAATTTCCAAATAAATATTGTATAAACCGCAAGAGTTATTGATGGAATGAAGGGGTAATGGGCGTTTTTATCACCCTTCCTTAGCAATCCAAAAACAACACCTAACAATCCAGATAAAAGCAGAATTATAGATATATTTAAAAAATCAAGTAAAAAAAACAATATTATAAATATATATACATCGCCCCAGCCAACAATTGTTATATCCTGTTTTGTGAGTTTTTTCCTTATATATTCATAAGATATCTTGAAAATTGGGGGAATTGTTGCAACGGCAAACGATGCTAAATTTATGTTGAGCATTTTGTTGATATACATAAACAGGAATAAAAAAATTCCAAACAGTGCAATGTGAATGTGATAGACAAACATCGTCTCAAAATCAATCACCGCAATAACAAGCATTGTTGCCGTTATAAGTGAGAATACCACAAACGATTGAATATTATTGTGAAAAACAGCAAAGTTCAAAACAAAGGCAAGACAGTGTATAACTTCCCAAATTGTATATTTAACAGAAATTTTGTTGTTACACGAATAACACTTTCCACGGGTTATGAGGTATCCCAAAACTGGAATTAGATGCGTGAATTTAATTCGAACATTGCAAGAATCGCAAAATGAATGTTTGGAAAACAACCTTTGTTCGTTAGCAACACGAAGGGAAATTGCCGTTAGAAACGAGCCAAGATATAACCCAGCAATTATTGTGATTAAATAAGAAAAAATAAACATTGATT
>CANCKZ010000077.1 GCA_947378695.1 Rickettsiales bacterium | reverse complement strand
AGATCCTTTTTTTTTGCGTCCACATTGCCAAGAATATGGTGAAGAGTTGCACGGTTGTAATGGAGGACATATCCAACGAAGTGATAAACCGCGTGGTAGGAATATATTATTTGGCACGCATTTTTTAGGAAATCGTGTGCTTTGACATTCTGCCCTTGTTGGAAGAGGGATGCTCCGGCAAGGTTGTAAAGGCAGGCATCGCTTGGAACCATTCTAATTAAGGCGTTGGTTATTTCAAACGCTTGGGCGAAATTCCCTGAGTAATACATTTCCAAAATTGAGTTCAATTCGGGGAAATCGTAGCATTCAAGAAATGGTGTTTCGAGAATCTCAACGGAGGTATCCGTGAAGTTTATTGTTTCTATATCTGAATAAAATGCTTCAATGTTCATCATGATATATATTGTAAAAATTGTGAAAATGCTTTTGCTCGATGCGATGTGGAATCTTTTTCAGTGCCATTCATTTGTGCAAATGTTTGGGTGGAGTTATTGGGAATGAAGATTGGGTCGTATCCAAAGCCTTCGTCTTCAATGTTTTCAAGGGAAATCGTGCCTTCAACAGTGCCATGGAAGTGTTTGATTTCGCCGTCAATTCGCGTGCAGATATCGCATATAAACGATGCTTTTTGGTTTTGAATCGGCAAATTTTTTCCTTCGAGCATTTTTTTTATTTCTAAAAATGCTTCCTTTTTGGTGTTGAATTGTTTAAGAAATCGTGCGGAATAAATTGATGGAAAACCTTCAAGTGCGTGAATTTCAAAGCCGGAATCTTCTGCTATCAGAAAATTATTTTTTTCTAACTTTGGCGAAAATTGTTCGTAGTATGCAAACTTTATTTCCGAATTTTGGGCAAATGTTAAGCCATTTTCTTCTGGCTCTTCAAGTGTGGAAATGTCAAATTTCGCAACGGATACTTTATTTTGCACGGGTAAGTTTGCACAAATGCGTTCTATTTCAAGAATTTTCCCGCCGTTTGTTGTTGCAAAATGAATTGCGAGCGTGTTTTGCATTTCGTGAATTTGCATTGGTTCATTAATTTATCGTTTGACTTCAAAAGTGTGAAGAGTTGAATTTGAAATGTCAAATGAAAATTATGGGAATGGAAAATTGCAAGCATGGAAAATTCAGGCTTCCACAAAATTGTTTGAATGTTATGTATATTGTACAACTTTTCCACACTTCAAACCACATTTTTTTATTTTTTTCCTCATTTTCGGTGTATCACTGTACTAGCACGCTATAACAAAATGAAGTGGCAAGATTTTCAGTAAAATGAAGAACTCAATCAGCGTAAGGGTTCTTTCGTTTTTGATTTTAGAATTTTTTTTCTTTTTTATTTTTGTTATAGTGTACTAGTACAGTGATACACTGGGTTTGTTTTTCGGTGTTTTTGGGTTATGAAAATAATCCTTGACATTTTTTTTCACTTTCGCAAAAGGTGGCAAAAGATTTTTTGAAAAAACAATGAACATACACGAATATCAAGCAAAAATTCTACTGAAATCATTTGGCGTTGCGGTTCCGGTTGGTTACCCTGCTCTTAATGTTCAAGAGGCCGTTGAAGGTGCGAAAAAATTGCAATCCGAAGGTAACGCAGTTTTTGTCGTTAAGGCACAAATTCACGCGGGTGGTCGTGGAAAAGCTGGTGGTGTTAAGGTTGTTAAAACAATTGAAGCAGTTGAAGTTGAGGCGAAAAACTTGCTTGGCAAAATTTTGGTTACTCACCAAACAGGACCTGAAGGTCGTGAAGTAAAAAGACTCTATGTTGAAGCAGGTTCAAACATTGAGCGTGAATACTACCTTTCCGCAGTTGTGGACAGAGCAACCTCCGCAGTAACATTCATCGCATCAAAAGAAGGCGGTGTTGAAATTGAAGAAATTGCAATTCACAGCCCTGAAAAAATCATAAAAGTTTCCGTTGATATCGCAACAGGTGTTCAAGGATACCACATTCGCAACCTTGCTTTTGGAATTGGTCTTGAAGCTGATATTAAACAATTTGCAAAAATTGTGGAGGGTGTCTACAACGCAACAATTGCAAAAGATGCTTCCCAAATTGAAATCAACCCTTTAGTTCGCACAACAGAAGGAAACTTGATTGCTCTTGATGCAAAAATTAATTTTGACGACAACGCACTTTTCCGTCGCCCTGATGTTATGGAACTTCGTGATACAAACGAAGAAGAGCCTTCCGAAATTGAAGCTTCAAAATTCGGTCTTTCATATGTTAAAATGAATGGATCAATTGGTTGCATGGTGAACGGTGCCGGTCTTGCTATGGCAACAATGGATATCATTAAACTTTATGGCAAAGAACCCGCTAACTTCCTTGATGTAGGTGGTGGTGCAACAAAAGAAAAAGTGACAGAAGCGTTCAAAATTATCCTTTCAGATCCTTCCGTAAAAGCGATTCTAGTCAACATTTTTGGTGGAATTATGCGTTGTGATATCATTGCTGAGGGAATTATCGCTGCTGCACAAATTACCTCAATCAAAGTTCCACTAGTTGTAAGACTTGAAGGCACAAATGTTGAAAAAGGTAAGGAAATTCTTGCAAATTCAGGGCTAGCAATCATCACTGCTGATAACCTTGAAGACGCAGCACAAAAAGTTACACAAATTGCATAATTTATTTGTCTACCCATGACAACTAAACAACTTAAATACAAGCAAGTAGTTCTTCCAGAGGACTACTTGCCAAGCGAATCCGAACCATACATGAACGAATTTCAGGTGGAATTTTTTCGCAATAAATTACAGCACGATCGTGAAATCCTTCAAGAAGAATTGGACAATTTGAACTCTGAAATCCATTCAAGTGCCAATGTCGATTCCGAACTTTTGGACAAAGTCTCCCACGAAATTATCCTCTTTTCAAGCATAAAACGCCTTTCGTCAATCCAAAATTCGATTAACGAAATCGACGATTCCCTTGAAATTATGGAAAGGAGAAAATACGGATTTTGCAAAAAAACCGGAAAACCAATTGGGGTAAAACGCTTGATGGCGACTCCCGAAGCAAAATTTTGCGTTGAAACACAGGAACTATTTGAGGAACAAATTTAATGGAAAAAATCAAAACATTACTGATCGGAACAGGCGGTAGAGAATCCGCATTTCTTTACAAAATTCTGCAATCGCCACTCCTTGAAAAATGTTTTTTTTATGGAATTCCGCAGTTTTTCACCCACGAAAAGCTTGAAATTGTCAACATTGATATTGCCGATAACGCAAAAATTGTGGAGTTTTGCAAAAAAAATGCCATTGATTTCGTAATTCCCTGCCCCGAAGCACCACTTTGCAACGGAATTGTGGACGCTTTAAGCGAGGCGGGAATTGAATCTTTTGGACCAAACAAACTCGCAAGCCAGCTGGAAGGCTCCAAAATTTTCATGAAAGATGTCCTGCAAAAAGCGGGCGTTCCAACGGCTAAATATCGCACATTCACAAGCGAAGAATTTACGCAAGCGTGCGAATTTATTCGTGAATTTGTGGGCAAAATTGTCATAAAAACGGACGGTCTTGCCGCCGGAAAAGGCGTGTATATTTGCGAAAATCAAAGTGACGCACAGCAAGTTGTTGAGGAATTTTTCCAAGGAAAATTTGGAAATGCTGGCAAAAAAATCGTCATTGAAGAATTTTTTGAAGGGCCGGAAGTGAGCGTTTTTGCATTTTGCGATGGAAAAAATGCAATTCCGTTCTTCCATGCGTGCGATTATAAGAAGGTTTTTGACGGAGATTTGGGGCTTAACACTGGTGGAATGGGCTCTTTTGCTCCATCATTTTTGTCAGAAAATGACTTCAAAAGCATCGTAAAAATCCACTTCAACGCCACACTTGCGGAGCTGCAAAATCGTGGAATTTCCTTTACTGGTGTGCTTTTTGGTGGCTTGATAATTACAAAAGACGGTGCAAAATTTCTTGAATATAATGTTCGCATGGGCGACCCTGAAACTCAAAGTATTTTACCACTTTTAAAGTCCGATTTGCTTGAAATTTTATTGAAATCTTCAAGGGGGCAGTTGGTTGATGGCGACATCGAATTTGAAAATCGTGCGTGCGTAACGGTGGTTTTGACATCTGGCGGATACCCACTCGACTTTGAAAAAAACAAGGAAATTACAGGGTTTTCAGACATTTCCTGTCTTGCATTTCCAGCGGGATTACAACAAAATAACGGCAAATTTTTAACATCAGGCGGGCGAGTTTTGTGCGTTTCGGCGGTTGAAAATTCAATTTTAGAAGCACGAAATGAGGTCTATAAAAATGTGGCAAAAATATCATTTCAAGGCGTGCATTTCCGCACGGACATCGCAAATTTTGATGCAAAAAATGGAAATTAAACTGGAAACGAATAATCAGGTGGAATTTCGCAAATTTCCCAAATTTAAGGAGATTCTCACAAATTCTGCCAAAATTTCCATAAAAATCGCAAAAA